>DATJZY010000153.1 GCA_035577985.1 Candidatus Eisenbacteria bacterium | reverse complement strand
GCGGCGACCGCGCCGCTCGGGCGCGCGGGGACACCGGACGAGATCGCACAGGCGGTCGTGTTCCTCGCCTCGGAGGAGAGCAGCTACATCACCGGCATCGAGCTGTTCGTCGATGGCGGCGTGAGCCAGATCTAGTGCACCATCGAATGGCAGAAAGTGCCACAGAATCGCGCTCTGCTCGACCACACGACCGCGGAATCGGTGAAGGCGACGAGCAGCACGCCCAGGACGAGGCAGGCGACGGCCCACAGCGACAGGCGGAGCACGCTCAGGTCCCGAAGTCGCCGCCGAGCGCCAGGTGCAGATCGATCCGGTTGGCGAGCTGTGCGTTCTGGAGCTCGATCACGTTGCGCTCGGCCGCGAGCGCCTCGCTCTCGAGGATGATGACCGTGAGCATGTCGCTGGCGCCGGCGGTGTATCGCGTCCGTACGATCTTCACCGAGGCGATCCGGTCGTCGAGCGCCTGGCGGTCGTACTGGATCCGCTCGGCGAGCGTCACCTGGTTCGTCAGCGCGTTCTCCACCTCGGCGAAGGCCGCCAGCGCAGCCGATGCATAGGCCGCGACGGCGGCTTCCTGCTCGGCCGTCGCGATCTTCACCCTCGCGAGCAACGCACCGCCCTGGTAGATGGGGATCTCCATCCCGATCGCCGCGTGGAGGATCGTGGGGTTGAGCTGCAGCAGGTCGAGGATCTTGTCGCTCAAGCGCCCGCCCTCGACCGTGATCGCGAACGACGGCAGGAGTGCCAACTTCGCCGCTTCGTGGAGGCGAAAGGCCGCGAGCACCCGGCGCTCCGCCGCCGCGACATCGGGGCGTCGCTCGAGCAGCGCGGAGGGCAGGCCGGCGGCGACTGGCGGCGGCGCGGGGACGAAGCCGGCGCGCAGCGCGATGTCGCCGGCGGGATAGCGTCCGAGCAGCAGCTCGAGCGCGCGTCGCGCCGCGCTGGAGTCGGCCTGCACGGCGCGGAGCTCGCTCTCGGCCGCGGCGAGCGAGGCTTTCGCCTGCACGACGTCGAACTCGGCGACCCGGCCCGCCGCCTGGCGCACGCGCACGAGATCGAGCTGTTCGGCATAGAGCGCGACGGCGCGTTGGGCGAGCTCGACGAGCGCGTGCGTCGCGATCGCCAGGTACCAGCTCTTCGCCGTGGTCGCGGCCAGCGACTGCCGTGCGAAGGCATAGTCGAGCGCAGTCGCCTCGTACGATTCCTTCGCTGCCGCGCGCTGCGCACGGATCCGTCCCCAGACGTCCAGCTCCCAGGCCAGGCCGACGTACTCCATGTTGCTGTTGGCCTCGTCCTCGCCGACATCGCGCGTCCGCGCGGCGCCGATGCGCGCACCAATCTGGGGCCAGAGGCGCGCGCCCACGACGACCACCGTCTGCCGCGCGATCTCGACGCTCGCGGCGGCGCGACGCAGGTCGGGGTTGCTGGCGATCGCCTCGGCAACGACGGCTTCGAGACCGGGATCGCCGAACGATTTCACCCAGTCGCCCCTCACCGCCTCCGGGCTCGCCGGCGCGTTCCACGCCGGCGGTACGGTCGTGCCCTTCGGCAGCGCCTGCTCGAGCACGGCCGGCTGCTCGGGTGGCCGCGCGAGGGGGCAGCCCGCGAGCAGCGCCGCCAGCAAGACGACGTGTGCGTGCGGCCGCATCAGAACGGAATCGGGTAGAGGAAGTTGAGCCAGGTGTACGAGCGAATGCCGATCCGGCGCAGCGCCGCGAAGCCGCCGCCCCCGGTGTAGATGGCCGTCGCGCCCTGCGCCCCGATCGGGAACTTCGACTGATCGGGATCGTCGAGACGGATGCGGACGGCGAAGCGACCCTGCGGCATCTCGGGCGGCGGCGGCGTGAACTTCGGAAGGGTGCCGCTCGGCAGCAGCTGCCCCGCCCCGCTCGGCCAAATCGCCTCCACGCGCCCCGGGAAGATCTGTCCCGGATGGCGGTCGAGCGCGACCTCGACCGGTTGTCCGGGCCCGACGTACTTCAGCACCTCCTGGTCGTAGCTCGCGAGGACGTAGCGATCCGCGTCGCAGATGAAGGACGCGATCGCGCCGAAGCGGACGTCGCCTGCCACCATGCCCGGACGCACCTGGAGATTGACCACGTAGCCGTCCTCGGGGGCGACCATCGTCGTGTTGTCGAGGTAGTAGCGCGCCTGGTCGAGCTCGGCGCGCGCCATCGCCACCGACGTGTTCACGCCGCCGATCTGCGACTGGTAGCGAACCCTGGCGCGCTGCGCCTCGGCCGCGGCTTCCTTGGCGTCGGCCTCGGCGACGTGCATCTGCGCCGTCCACTTCTGGAACTCCTCCTCCGGCCCGGCACCCTTCTTCGCCAGCATCGCGGTCAGCTGGCGTTGGTACTTCGCGTACTCGAGCTCGCTCTTCGCCCTGGCGACTTTCTGGTTCGCCACTACCTCGTCGGCTTCGAGCACCAGCACGTCCTGCTCGGCCTTCGCGACCTCGGCCTCGAGCTGCGCCACCTTGTACTCGTAGGGCCGGCGGTCGAACTGGAAGAGCGGCTGGCCGGCGCGCACCGGGACGCTCGGCTCCACCAGCACCGCGGTGACGAGCGTCGGCTCGGGGAGGCGCGGCGTCAGCTGGATCGTGTGCTGGATGACGTGCGCGTCGGTGGAGTACGGCGCCACGAAACGGACGCCGATGAGGAAGATCAGCAGCACATGGACGCCGACGAGGACCGACACGACGGCCCACGTGATGCTCCATACGAGCAGCTTCAGGCGAAAGAAGATGAGCCAGACGAAGGCGACGAAGCCGACGGTGATGAGGAGCGCGATCAGCACGCGATCGGGTCCATCCCTACCGGTGCGGCTTGGGAGGCGGCGGCTGTTGCTCGGTCTCCTGGAGGTCCCGTTTGACGCTCGCCACCTTGGACCCAGGGTCACGCTCCCCACGCAGCCGCGCGATGGTCTCTGCGACGGCCTCGCGCTCTTCGGTCGGGAAGCGTCGGATGTCGATGATGTCGGTCGGCTTGAAGGCCCAGATGAACGCCTGGATCCAGGGGACCGCGGCGAGAAACCCCGCCCAGCCCATCATGTTGACGGCCTCGGCGTCGGGATGGTTGCGGGCGATCGCGATGCGACCGGGGAGCCCCGCCAGCCAGACCACGAAGACGAGGAACCCGATGCCCACCAAAGCGAGGGCAAGGAACGTCAGGTAGTCCCACGCGTCGAGTCTGAAGCCCAGCATGCGGTCGAATCTACTGCGTCGTGTACTGGACGCAGAGCCTAGGGTCTCGCGTCATGGCCGCAGCGGCGTTCTTCATGCGGTATCCGATCAGCTGCATGCCGTCACCGGGGTCGTAGATCTTGCTCGTCGCCACGGTGGAGGCGTCGGCGTGCGTGGCGGGGCTGCAGGTGCCGTACGGTTGCGTCGTCGGACAGCCGCCCCATGGGTCCACCGGCTTCGACGCGCGCGCGTCGCGGACCTGAAGACGCGTCTGGAGACCGCTCGCGACGTCTGGAAGCAGGACGGAGACCGTCGCCTCGGTGCCCGGCGTAATGGCGACCTGATTGCAGCTCTCGGCGGCACGGGTTGCCCGCACGCAGGACAACGTGAGAACGCCCACGAGAAGCGCTGTCGCCCGACACCGGACTTGCGTCACGGATCACCCCCTCGTCCGGATTTCACGGCGCCCCCTTGTACCCTCACGCGGACGGCTTCGGCCAGTAGAGCCGCATCACCAAACAGCTCGGGCCATCGGGCGTGGGCCCGCCCAGAGAGGAGCAGGCCCGGCCTTCGCATGCTAGAGGTGGCTCTTGAGCTTCTGCCAGAGCGTCTCTTTCGGCGTCTTCTTGCAGTGTTCCGGCGAGGTGACTGCGCCGGCCACTATCCCGGCTCAACGACGACTCCAACTCGTCCTGAGCGTACCGCCTCCTTCAGGACGACATGGTCGCCTTCACTCTGATCGGCATAGGACACAGCCCGACTGCTGGGACGGGTGCGACGTCAGTACACCCGCACCTTGCCCATGCGCGGCGGCTGCACCGGGGCCGCCACGCCGTAGATGACGGTGAAGCCCGACCCGCCACCCCAGGTCGAGGTGGGACGGGATGGATTCTCGCTGGACGCCGCTTCGAGACTGTTCCAGTTGTTCGCTGCCCAGACGTTCCCGGCCGGATCAATGGACACGTCGGTGATCATCTGGATGCTGCCGCTCTGAAACACGTGGATGACATCGCCGGTCTTCGCGCCGGCGGGATGACCCTTGGTGTCGTCCCCGGCAAGCAGGGAGACGGACCGGCCCCACATGTTGCCGACCCAGACGTCGTCATTGCCGTCGACGTTCAAGCCCCATGGGATGTTGATCGCCTCGCCAGTGTAACCCATCGGCGCGGGCTGGGTGCCATCCGGGCGGATCATATTGACGGCACCCGTGGGACGCGGCGGTGGCCCACTGACATACTTGAACATGTGCGCGGTGATCAGCTTGAACTGCTCCATGATCGATATGCCTTCGGGAAGCACCGGCTGTGGGGTTTTCAGGTCCATGTTGCTCGCCACCCAGACGTTTTCCTTCGAGTCCAGGGCGAGGGCACGGACACCGATCCCGGCGCGGAAGCTCTCCACCTTGGTGGGTTCGTCGGCCGGGAATCGGACGACCGTGTCCGACGAGGAGTTGGCGACCCAGACACGATTCTGGGAGTCGATGACGATGTCGAAGGGCGATTTCAGCCCCGCGACCTTGACGATGCGGCCGTCCTTGATCCGTCCGCCGGGGAAGAACAGCAACTGATTGTTCGAGCCATCCGCAATCCAGACGTCGCCATTCGTCGCGACGCCGATGCCCATCAGACCGAGGAAGTTCTCTTTGAACGGGAAGTCGCCTTCCTTGGCGACGGGCTTGCCATCGAAATCCATCACGAGAATCTTGCCGTTGAAGCTGCTGATCCAGACACGGTCCTTCGTCACGGCGGTGCCCCAGCCGACGCCGTCGATGCCCATGCCGGTGAAGCCGGTGATCGGCGGGGAGAGCGCTGTGCCGTTGGGGCTGAATTTGATCACGCCGCCACCGGTGCTCTTGTTGACGCCGGACTGCGAGCCGGGCAGCCAATTCTGGCCGCTCCAAAGATTGCCGTCCGCATCGAACATGAAACGCCCATTGGCATAGTCGCCGCCGCCCGAGAAACACAGCGAGAGGGCGAAGTCGTCCGGAACGTAAACCAGGTACGGCGCGAAGGGCGCCTTGCGACGCCCATCGGGCGCCGGCAGCGGATACGCTTCGTCGAACAACGCGTACAGCTCCTTCGGCGCGACCCACGGTGCGCGGGCGATCCCGGCCATCGCTTCGAGCGTGTTCTTCGGCGTCACACCGCTGGGTGGCGTCGCAGCCTTGAGGAAACGAGCCCGCCAGGCATCGTCGGCCACCGTGAAGTAGGCAGTGATGAGCGAGCCGAGCGTGTCCAGGTTGGCCATCGTCGTGGTCATCGAGCTGTTGAGCGGGTCCAGCAGCACCTTGCCCCAGCCGCCGGTCACGGGATCGACCAGGTTCGGCGCGTTCCCGGCGGCGATGCGAAGCCCGAGCGGATTCCCCGAGATCGATTCCCCGTTCATGAATCGCGCGGCGGTGAACACGGAGGCGACGGTCGTGAGTTCGTTGATCGTGAGGTTGCCCGGCGGCTTGGCGCCCAGCATCGTCATTAGCGCGATGGCCGGATTATCGGCGGCCGTCTTGCTGACGGTGGGCCGGCCACCCTTGGCGACAAGGTAGAGGACGACATCCTTCTCCGGTGCGCCGGCTGCACTGAGCGCGAAGCGGCCGTCGGCGCCGGTATGCGCCTGCGCGAGTTGCTTAGGCGCGCCTACGCTCGCAGCCCACAGGGTTACCGTCGAGTT
Organism: Candidatus Eisenbacteria bacterium; assembly: GCA_035577985.1. Taxonomy (NCBI): domain Bacteria; phylum Candidatus Eiseniibacteriota; species Candidatus Eiseniibacteriota bacterium. The sequence continues at coordinate 1,273 of DATJZY010000153.1, read as the reverse complement.
GACGATCGGAGCGCCTCCGCCGAGAACCTGCCCTTTGAGGTTCTCCGCAGCGGAGATCGGCCTAGCCAGCAAGAGACCAGAGACGAAAGCCGTTCCAACAATCCCTCCCAAGAGTCCGGTCATTCGCTCCGAGATTCTCATTCCATTCTCCTTTGGGCGCATGACGAGTCCCCTCAGGTGCGCGGCCTGAGGTCGTTGCGTAGCGCGCGCACAGCGTCGAGGGCAAGCGGCGGAACTCGACCGGATGACCGGGATCGGGACGGGAGCGGCCAGGCGCGTCGCATCCGCAGATACCGCTGCTCACGGCGAGCCACCCCTCAGGGCAGCCGATCCACAACTATTGCCAATACCTCTTGCCGCTCCGCCGCGTGATCTACGTTGCACAGGTGCTCGATGAGGCGTGGCTACACGACTTGCGACCATCGCCATAGGACAGTTGGGCCCACGGGCGGGGGCGTCACGACTAGCCCCACGCGTCGAGCGAAAACGGACTCGGCCATGGCGACCGCAATGGGGACGCCTTCGGACAAGGGGTAGGCGAACAACCTGCGAAAACCCGACCCTCCGGCGGACTCGGACAGCGCGACCAGACCCAGATGGATTCGGACAGGCCCGACCATCCCTCGGTAGGCGATCCCTGCCCCCGCGTGCTAGGGGCGACACCCCATGCTGTCGCTCTTCGTCCACGCCGCCCTGGGCGTCCTGACGGTCGTCCTCTTCTTGCGCTTCAACCGCTACCTCTACGCGCGCAACTGGCGGGGCTCGGCCGTCACCTGGCTCGAGGGGCTCTACTACGTGCTCGCGGTCGTGTCCGTGTGCGCCGGTTGGTACTTCAACGTGACCTACGTGAAGACGTACCCGGCCGAGGCGAGCTGGGTGCACTTCACGAAGATGCTCTTCACGAACCCGGCTGCGGGATCGGGCGGGCAGGACCTCATCATCACCAACGCGATCCTCTTTCCGCTCTGGACGATGATCGACGGACCGCGCCGCGGGCTCAAGGGCACGTGGATCTACTTCACCATGAGCCTCTTCACGAGCTTCGGGTTCTCCATGGGGCTCTACCTGGCCGCCCAGGAGCGGCAGGTCCGCTGGAACGTGGCGCAGCGCGTTTGACGATCGCGGCGGCGGCTGTGTAGCGTCGCCGCATGACCGTCTCGCCCGACTACGACGTCATCGTGGTGGGCGCGGGCCACAACGGCCTCGCCGCCACCGCGCTGCTGGCGTCCCGCGGGTTCCGTGTCCTCTGCCTCGAGAAGAACGCCTACGTCGG
>DATJZY010000152.1 GCA_035577985.1 Candidatus Eisenbacteria bacterium | reverse complement strand
CGCCGCCCATGTCCATCGTCGAGCAGAAGGCGGGCGTGATGCCGAGGTAGGCAGCGATGCGCGACGCCCAGCCGTGCTGCTCCCCCATCGCGGCGGGCATGCAGACCAGCACGCCGTCGACGTCGTCGCGCGCGATGCCGCAGTCGTCGATGGCGCGCTTGGCCGCCTCGAGGTTGAAGGCGAGCGCGCTCACGCCCGGCAGCTTGCCGAAGCGCGAGAGCCCGATGCCCGCGACCGCGTAGCGGTCACGGACGCGGCCAGCGTCCGCCACGCCCTACCCGCGCGCGAGCGCGAGCGAGGCGCTGCCGACCAGCTTCTTCTCGCCCTCTTGGTTCTCGGTCCAGATGTCGCAGTCGACGACGCGCACGGCGCCGTCGTCCTGGATCGCGGTGACGGTTCCCTTGCAGGTGATGACGTCGCCCGGCCAGGTGAGCTTCGCGAAGCGCGTCTTGAAGCGGCGGACGGCGCTCGGGTGGCCGGCGGCCCGGACCAGGAACTCGCCCAGGTAGCCCATCGACAGCATCCCGTGCGCGAAGACGCCCTTGTAACCCGAGTTGCGTGCGAACTCGTCGTCGAGGTGCATCGGGTTCGGATCGCCGGAGGCGGCGGCGTAGCCCTTGAGCGTGTCCTTCGTGATGGCCGGCTTGGTGAGCGTCGGCAGCGCCTGGCCGACCTGGACCGTCTTCGCGTCGAGTCCGGCCATCACATCCTCCGCGAGATCAGCGTATTGCGGGAGAAGAACACCACCTGCCCCTTGGCGTCGGTGGCCTCGGTCTCCATCACGACGAAGTCGAGCGTGCCGCTGCCGCCGGTCTTCTCGTAGACGTCGGCGATGCGGCCGGTGAGGGAAAGCGTCTCGCCGGCGCGGATCGGGCGGCGGTACTCGAACTCCTGCTCGCCGTGGACCAGCGTCATGAAGTTGAGCCCGAGCTCGAGGAACGTCTCCATGCCGCCCGACATCGCCTGGGTCATGAAGGCGATGGGATAGGTCGGCGGGGCGATCGTCTCGTACTCGGGGTTGGTGTCGCCGAGCGCCCTCGCGAAGCCCGCGACGTGGTCGGCGGTCACGGTCGCGCTACCCGTCGAGAGCACGCGCCCGATCATGTCTTTCGAAGGTGGCATGTCGTCAATCCATCCTGAAGGCCTTGCGCGTCCGCTGCTCCCACTCGAAGAGCGGGTGGAACCGCGCCATCTCCTTCATCTGCTTGAAGAGCGGGAGGCCCTTCTTCTGCTCCTCGCTCCACTCCGCCGCAAAGCGACCGGAGCGGATGTCGTCCAGGTGCTCGCGCAGGCGCGGCGTGAGGTCGATGTCGGCGACCCGGGCGCTGCGCGTCATCGAGCCGTACTGCGAGGTGTGCGAGTGGAACTCGTTCTGCGCGAAGAGGCCCGTGTCGGCCGCGCGCTGGAAGGCGTAGCCGAGCTCGCCCGAGGCGTAGAGCTCCATCACGACCGCTTCGGCCGGGTACCCCTGCTCCACCAGCATCTCGATCGATTGCCGGAGCGCGAGCCCCATCATCGGACCGAAGCCCTGCTCGGTGAAGAGGTCGAGATGGGCCTCCTGCGCCATCGTGAGCTCGAGACACCCGACCCTGGTCGACCCGATGCCGCGCGCGATGGCGAGCATGCGCGCCTTCGCGCGCCCCGTCGCGTCCTGATGCACGCCGACGAACGACGGGAAGCCCTTGCCGTCGACGTAACGATCGCGCACGCCCGGGCCGATCATGCGCGGCGCGACCAGGACGACGTCCAGGCCTGGGGCGGGCGCGATGTGCCCGAAGGCGACGGTGTACCCCGAGGCGAAGCACACGCAGGCGCCGGCGCGCAGGTTGGGCGCCACGTCGCGGGCGTAGACCTCCGGCATCACCTCGTCGGGGATGAGCAGCATGACGACGTCGGCGCGCCGGGCGGCGTCGGCGATGTCGTAGCCCTCGAATCCCTCGTCACAGGCGCGGGCCCGCGCCTCGTCGCCGATGTTGCCGACGATGACCCGCAGACCCGAATCGCGGAGGTTCAGCGCCTGCGAGCGGCCCTGGTTGCCGTAGCCGACGACGGCGATGGTCTGGCCGGCGAGCGCCGCCAGGTCGGCGTCTTCGTCGTGGTACACGGTCGCTGTCGGGGTGTTCGTCACGACGAAATCGCGCAGCCGTGTCGTATCTCGAAAAGGCGCCGCGGCTGTCAACCCGCGCCGCGTCGCCGCCGGAACGCTCCGGGGCGCCGCTTCAGCGCCCGCGGAAGTGACCGAACAGGATCGCCGCGACCGACACCACGAGCAAACCCGTGACGAGGATCAGCGACAGCGTCTCGAAGGAAGGAAAGCCGACCGGCACGGACCTCACGCTCCTTTCTCGAAATAGAGCAACTGCTCGATTCCGAAGGTAATCCCCTGGCGGGCCGAGTCAAGGTCCCGAACGTGCGACGGCGCGGGCTGCCGGAGTGCAGCCCACGCCGTCTCTACGCCGAACGAGGGGGGTCCAGGCTCAGAAGCGGTACTGGGCGCCCAGGGTGATGGGGACGAAGCGGAGGTCGGACACGTCGCCGGTGGGCAGGTCGTAGCTGCTCTCCAGGTTCACGACCACGTGCGAGGTCGCGTACACGTCCACGCCGCCACCGAAGCGGGCGAGGAACCCGGTGGCGTCGCTGGTGCGGAGCCCGAGCGAATCCGACGCGACCGCATGGAGCGCGCCGACGCCCGCGACGCCGTACGGCTGCACGCGGCCGGTGGTGAGGTAGCCCTTGCCGTTCAGGGTCGACGCGATGGCGCTGACGTGGCCGACGCGGTGGCCGTCCACGTCGACGCCGAACGAGGGCAGGTAGTCGACATCGAGCTCGGCCGCGAGGTTCGGATGGGCGCGGTATCCGCCGAGCACGCGGAGACCCGCCGCGTTGCCGACGTCGATGCTCCCCCTCGCCTGTCCGCGATCGAAGCTCTCGACGGCATACGTGCCGCCGCCTCCCACGTACCACCCCGTGCGGCCGAAGTCGGCGTCGGCAGCCGTCCCCGCGAATGCGCTGCCCCCCAACGCCGCCATGAAACCCAACCCGTACCAGAGTGTACTGCGGATCATGATCGACCTCCTCGCGCCGGAGCGCGGTTCGGCGAGCCCCGCGTCGCCACGCCGGGCCCGCAGGTTCGGGCGGGTCGAACCCGACCGGCGCGCGGGGGTTACGCCCTGCCCGGTGCTCTCCGGCACCGGCGGCCGATCAATCGAGGCCGAGGGTCCGGAGCGCCACCTGCGTCACGTGCTCCCGAACCTGGCGGGCCAGCTCGGGGTCGTCGAGCCCCCTGCCGAGCATGCGCTTGTAGAGGTCGTCGGCGACGATGTGCCAGTGCACGAGCGCGTCGATCGAGAGCATCAGCAAGACGGGGTCGACGTTCTTCACCTCGCCGCGCACCTGCGGCGGGCGGAGCGTCCCTTCGAGCAGGCCGAGCCAGCGCTCCGCGATGCGGTCGTCGGCGAGCGTGCCCGGCCGTCCTTCGAGCGCCATGCGGTGGCCGAGCTGGACGTAGGCGCGGTTGCGCAGGAAGAAGTCGAAGAGCTGGTTGATCGCCGACGCTGCCGTCTCCTTGAAGTCGCGGCCGCGCCCCAGGGCGGCCACGACCATCTCGCGCACCTGGTCGGCCATGCGCTCGAGCACCGCGTGGTAGAGGGCCTCCTTCGACGGGTAGTAGTGATAGAGGGTCGAGACGCGGATGCGCGCCTGGCGCGCGATGTCGCGCACCGACGTTCCCGCGAGCCCGGTCCGTGCGAACGTCTCGACCGCCGCCGCGAGCACGCGTTCTCGCGTCCGGTCGCCGCTCGCGCCGGCCGGCCGTCCCGGACGCCGCGTCCGTCGTCGCGCCGGATTCACTCGACCCAGCGGTTCATCGCCCGCACGCGGCACTCGGCCGTGAGCAGGAAGTTGCGGATGGCCTCCCGGCAACGGTCCTGCACCGCTCGCGTGGTCGCGACCAGACGGAAGAGGTCCGAGGCCCTGTCGCCGTGCTCGGGTTCGGCGTAGGCGTGCACCTCGAAGTTGCGGACCACCATCCCGTAGTGGGTCTTGAGGCCCTCGTGCAGGGTTCGGGCGTACCCGCTCCCGGCCGCGACGCGCTCGCCCGCGTAGCCGAACACGGCCAGACCCTCCTCGTACGAGCGGCGGATGTAGAACAGCATCGTGCACGTCATCGCGATCGTCTCGGGCAGCGGCGTGTAGGCCGCGATCTCGTCGTCGCCGAGGCCGAGCTGGTGGCACCACTCGACCTTCATCCGCACGTGGTTCGGATCGCGCAGATAGCCGGCCTCGTCGGCGAAGTTTTGCGCCCAGTGATGGTAGTGGGTCGAGTGCTCCATGGTGAAGCTGTAGGCGTCAGGGGCGTTCGCGATCAGGATCGGGAATTCCGGCGTCATCCACTTCCCGAGGTAGTAGTACTCGAGGGCGACGCGCCGCACGACGTCGCGCGACGCCGTGCCGGCGCCGATCGCGGGCGTCACCTTGTCCTGCTTCACGTAGTCGTGCGCGGCGACGAGCGCGTCGATCTCCTCCAGGTAGCGGTCGATCGGCAGCGCGGGCGGCGCCTCGCGCTGCTTCACGACGTCGGCGAAGGGTCGCGAGGCGTCGGGCATGGCGGTCTCCGCCATGGTGTGTCGTCCGCGGGACGGGTTCGAGTCAAGGGGCTGTTCGCCACCCGCGAATTGGAGTAGTGTGCGCTCGACTTCGGACGTTGAGGAGGGCGCTGCGATGATGTCGAACTGCTCGCTCTACCGTCTGCGGCCGCTCGATCCGGCCGTCGATCCCGCGTATCAGGACGGTCCGCCCCCGCATCCGCACCACGTGAGCCACTCCGGCGAGATCCGGATCGAATGGCCGATCCCGACGATCCCCTCGCCGCTCACGCGCTTCAAGACAATCTCCATCGAGGAGCTCGAGGACGAGATCGAGCGCGAGGCGCGACGAGAAGAGAAAAGCCCCGGTTGACCGCCCGCGCGCCCCGGTGTTAGGCCGCCCGCGCATGCGGCTCGAAAACCGGGTGGCCATCATCACCGGCGCGGCACAGGGCATCGGCAAGGCCTACGCGCTGCGCTTCGCGCGCGAGGGCGCGCACGTCGTCGTCGCCGACCTCCGCGAGGACGCCGCCGATGCCGTCGCCAAGGAGTGCACGGCGCTCGGGCCGCGCGCGATCCCCGCCAAGGTCGACGTGTCCAGCGAAGCCAGCGCGAAGGCGCTCGCCGACCAGGTGATGGCACAGCTCGGGCGGATCGACATCCTGGTCAACAACGCCGCGATCTACTACGACCTCGACCGCACGCAGAACACGCTCGAGTACTTCAACAAGGTGCTCTCGGTGAACTTGACGGGCGTCTGGATCATGAGCCGCGCGGTCGAGCGCCACATGAAGCGCCAGCACAAGGGGAAGATCATCCACCAGTCGTCGACCGCGGCCTACCTCGCGAACGTCGGCATGGTGGACACCGAGAATCCCGATCTGCCCATGCCCCCGTTCCACTACAGCGTCGCCAAGAACGGCGTGGCGGGGCTCACGAAGTACATGGCCGGCGCCCTCGGACCGTGGGGCATCAACGTCAACGCGATCGCGCCCGGCGTGACGCTGTCCGAGGCGACCAAGCGCGTCGTGCCCGAGCAGATCCTCTCGTCGCTCGTGATGTTCAGCGCGCTGCGCAAGCCCCTGCAGCCGGACGACCTCACCGGCACCGCGGTGTTCCTCGCCTCCGACGACTCGGACATGATGACGGGTCAGGTCCTGGTCGTCGACGGTGGCGGCGTCATGCTCGGCTGAGCTGCTCGCGCAGCAGGCGCTTCAGCACCTTGCCGTTCGGGTCGCGCGGCAGCTCGGGGACGAGCTCGATCCGGCGCGGCACCTTGTAGTCGGCGATCCGCTCGCGGCTCCACGCCTGCAGGCCCTCGGGCGTGAGCCCCGATCCCGCGCGCCGCTCGACGACGGCGACCAGCGCCTCCCCCCAGCGCGCGTCGGGTACGCCGACGACGGCGACGTCGACCACGTCGGGATGCGCGACCAGCACGTTTTCGACCTCCAGCGGGTAGATGTTGACGCCGCCCGAGATCACCATGTCGTGCTTACGATCGGAGATGAAGAGGTAGCCGTCGGCGTCGAGGTAGCCCATGTCGCCGACCGTGAAGAACTCGCCGCGGAAGGCGGCCGCCGTCTTCTCCTCCGCGTTGTGGTAGCGGAACTTCTGGCCGCCCCGTGAGGAGAGGTAGATCGTGCCGACGGCGTTCGGCGGACATTCGCGCCCGCCGTCGTCGAGGATCTTCACCGTGACGCCCGGCCACGGCCGCCCGACGCTCCCCGGCTTTCGCCGCCAATCCCCCGGGCTGATGATCGTGCCCGGCCCTTCGGTCGCGCCGTAGAACTCCCACACGACGTCGGGCGGCAGGACGTCCATGATCCGGCGCTTCACGTCGGCCGGACACGGCGCCGCGGCGTGCAGCACCTTGCGGAGGCTCGAGAGATCGTAGCGCCGCCGAACCTCCCCGGGCAGCTCGAGGATGCGGATGAAGTGCGCCGGCACCATCGCGGTCGTGGTGACGCGCTCGGCCGCGACGAGCCGCAAGCACTCCTCGGCGTCGAACTTCTCCATCAGGACGCACGTCGCGCCGATGAACAGGTGCTGCGTCACGTACGCGCTCGGCATCGTGTGGTACGCGGGCCCGACCATGAGGTGCACGTCGTCGGGGCGGAATCCCCACATCTCGACGAGCCCCTTCTGCGCCTCGAAGCCGAGCTTCGGGTCGACCGACGGATGGAGCACGCCCTTCGGGCGCCCCGTCGTCCCCGACGTGTAGATCACGATGTTGTAGCCGCTCTGCGCGATCGCGCCGCGCGGCGCCGCCTCCGGCGCCGACGCCACCGCGGCGTCGAACGACACCCAGCCCGGGGCCTCGCCCAGGACGAGCACGCGGTCGCGCGCGGGACGTCCCGCCGCTGCGAGGGCCGGCTCGACCTCGCCCAGGAACGCCGCGTCGACGACCAGCACGTCGGCCGCCGAGTCGGTGAAGAGGTACGCCAGCTCGTCGCGACGCCAGCGGTAGTTGATCGGGACGGCGAGCGCGCCGAGCTTCGCCGCGGCGTTCGTCACGGCGAAGAACTCGACACCGTTCGGCAGCATCAGGGCGACGCGTCCGCCCGCGGCGACTCCCCGGCCCGCGAGCACGTGCGCCGTGCGGTTGGCGAGCCGATCGAGCGCGGCGTAGGTGAGCCGCCGGGCGCCACAGACCAGCGCCGGGTGCTCGGGCCGAGCCGCGGCGTTCGCGACCAGACCGTACGCGACGGGCGCGTCGCTCAAGACGGAAACCAGCGCTCGAGGGTGCCGGTCGCGAGCATGCGAACGTCCTCGTCCGCGAGGCCGTGCGTCGCCTTGGCGAACCCCGCGAGGAGATCGGGGGTGCCGTCGTAGTGCGGCCAGTCCGACGCGAGCGCGATGTGATCGGCCGGCAGGAACTGGAGCGCGATCTTGATGTCGATCTCCTCGCAGGCCTCGACCGTGACCATCATCTGGCGCAGGAAGATGTCCATCGGCTTCGACTTCCACTCGGGCGCCTTCACCTTCCCGAACATCTCCATGTGCTCCTCGAAACGCTCGAACATCGACGGAATCCAGCCGCAGCCGGCTTCGAGGATCATCGTCTGCATCTGGGGGAAGCGGTCGAAGACGCCGCCCGCCATCATGTCGTAGAGCGTGTGCATCATGTCGAGCGGGAAGCCGAGCGCCGAGGCCGCCATGATGTCCTTCAAGGCGAAGCCGCGCGCCGTGCCATCCTGATCCCAGACGGGCAACGGATGGAGGCCGAGCTTCACGCCCGCGTCCTGGATCGTCTGCCAGAGCGGATCGAAGCTGCGGTCCGAGTACTTCTTCTTCAAGACGGGGTTCGTGCGGATGAAGACGGCCGGAAAGCCGCGCTCGGCGACCCGCTTCGTCTCGGCGATCGAGGCGTCGACGTCGACGATCGGGAGCGCCGCGACCGGGATCAGCCGCCCGCCCGAGCCCTTGCAGTAGTCGTCCTGGATCCAGTCGTTGTAGACCTGGCAGGCCGCCGCCGCGATGTGCGGCTGGAAGGTGCCGCCCGCGAGCATGAAGGTGGGAAAGAGCACCGCGCGGCCGACGCCGTGCTCCAGGTTGAACGCGAGCCGCTTCTTGCCGTCGCGTGTCCATTCGGGTGCATCGACCATCGTGTAGCGCTCGCGATCGTCGTCGGAGAAGACGCGCGCCAGGTCCTGGCCCATCGCCGCCGCGAGCCCCATGTTCTGCAGCATGTCGCGCGGCCGCATACCGCCGTGCATCGTGTCGAGCGTCGCGATGTCGATGCCGTAGATGTGCTGCCGGAATACCCCCTGCTCGTCGCGACCGAAGCGCGGCGCCATCTCGCGCAGGTCCGCCGGCATGCGCTCGGCCCACAGATCGCCCGGCTCGATGATGTGTCCGTCGGCGTCGCCCAGCTCCGTGATCTTCATGGATCGTGCCCTACTCCCGGCCCGACGAGCTTGTCAATCAACTGACCTAATCACACGACCGAGCCCGCGGGGTGGTCGACCGGTGGTTGCCGCGCGCCGGCCCCTCCTCTACCTAGCTGAACCGTGGCCGCTCGCTCCCCGGAGGCGCTCCGCATCGACAAGCTCACGCAGGTGGGTCGCTACGCCCTCGGCGTCCAGTGGGGCGACGGCCATGACAGCATCCTTCCGCATCGCAACGTGCGCCGGGCTTGCCCGTGCGACGCGTGCGTCGCGGAGCCGGTATCCGAGGTCTCGCCCCAAGCCGAGCAGCCGGTGCTGGTCGACGTACTCGGCGGGCAGAGCATCTTCATCCGGTGGGCCGATCGGCACGAGACGCTGCTCCTCGTCTCCGAGCTGCGCGATCTCTGTCGCTGCGCTCGCTGCGTGGGCGAGCCCGACTACCCGATCTCGGGACAGTAGCGTTCACGCCCCCGGCGCCGGTCGCAGCATGCGCTCGAGAACCGACGCGAAGTAGACGCCGATCTGCAGCACGCGCTGCTCGTCGTCGCGTCGTGCGTAGAGCGTGCTGCCCGCGGCGTTGAGCGAGCCGAGCGCGAGCCGCTGCGGCCCGCGCGGCGTCGCCAGGACGAGGAGCCCGTTCGGCGGATCCAGGCCGAACCCCGCGAAGCTCGTCGTCCGGAAGGCGTCGACCGCGCGCAGCCCCGCGAGATAGGCCGCGAGCTCGTGCAGCGCCTCGCGCGTAGACGGCGCCACCGGCGCGCCGCCCGAGCTCCAGCCCTCGTGCGTGCGCTCGGCGACGAGACGCCGTCCGCCGAGCGTCAGCTCGATGCCCCGGATGCCGCCGGGGCTGGTGCGGAAGACGCGTGGACCGCGCGCCAGCTCCTGTCCCGTGCGGCGGAGCGGCGGCTCCGTCACGAGGACGGCGATCGCACCCGCGACCACGAGCGCGACCAGCAGGAGCGTGCGCCGCATCGCTAGCCCCGCCGGCGGCGCAGGCCCACCAGCACGGCGCCCGCGACGAGCACGAGGCCGGGCTCGATCACCGTCGTTCCGAGCAGGAGCCCGCGAGCCTGCCGCTCGGTCAGAACGAGCGGCGAGAGCGGGCGGAAGACCTCGGCCACGCGCGTCGTGCGCTCGCCGGCGAGCGTGCGATCTTCGGTCACCCACGCGACGGCGTTGAGCGCCAGGTCGCGGTTCCCGAGCAGGTCGATGTAGCCGTCGCTCGCGAAGTCGGCGTCGCCCACGACGACCACGCGCCCCGGGCGCGTGCCCGGCCCGGGCGCACCGACCTCGGCCATCACCATCACCGCCGCGCCGCCGGGAACGTCGTGCGCGGCCTCGCTCGGCGCCTCGCCGCGGCGCGCGCGCTCGGGATCCGCCATCGCCCACGCGGTCGGTGCCGTGCGCGCGATCGCCTGCGCGTCGACGCCGGGGACCTCGTGGGCGACGTCCACCGAGCGCGCCGACGGCAGCACGGCGCCGCTCTGAATGGGATTGCCGGTCGGCTCGGAGATGGGATTCCCGCGCTTGAAGAGCTCGACCACGGCCGCGAGCCCGTCGGTGCCGATGATGCTGCGCTCGTGGTCGACGATGAAGTCGTCGCGGAGCTCGATCCCCATGCTCGAGAGCAGCGCACCCAGGTTCGGCAGGCGCCCGGGCTCGAGCAGCAGGAGGAGCCCGCCGCCGCCCTTCACGTAGGCGGCCAGGCGATCGACCTCGGCCTCGAGGAGATCGTGGCGCGGCCCTGCGACCACGACCAGCTCGACGTCGCTCGGGATGTCGGCGCCGACGAGCGACACGCCCTCGGTGCGATAGTTCTCGTTGGCGAGCGCCGAGACGAAGCGGGCGTAGGCGTCCGATTCGCCCGTCGGCGTCCGCTCGCCATGGCCCGACGTGAACAGCACGCGGCGCGGTGTCCCGCGCAGCACCTGCAGGATGCCTCCCACGAGCTGCTCCTCGGGCAGCGTCGTCACGACCGCGCGTCGGCCTTCGTACTCGAGCGCGGCGCGACCGTACTGCGAGATGCCGAAGACGCGCGCGCGCTCGGGGTAACGGTCGAGATCCAGAAGCTCGTACTCGACGCGCGGGCTCGCGGCTCGCATGCGGGCGAGGAGCGCCGCCTGCGGCCCGCGGCTTCCCCGCCGGTAGAAGGCGGTGATCCGCAGTGGCGCCTGAAGTTCGTCGAGCACCTGCTGCGTCACGGTCGAGAGCGAGAGGTCGCGCGCGCGCGTCAAGTCCACGCGACGGTTGGTGCGCTCCGCCGCCACCTGCAGGAGCCCGAGCCCGAGCAGCAGCAGGACCACCTGCAGCCCGAGCTGGAGCCACTGCCAGCCGGCGCGCGCCGTCACGAGCGCACCCCGCGCCAGCGTCGCGAGTCGAGCGCAAGGAAGGTCGCGCACAGGAACGCGGCCGTGAAGAACAGGAGGTAGCTCACGTCGCGGGTGTCGATGCCGCCCTGCGCGAAGACCGCGAAGCGGTCGAAGAGCGAGAACGGCCTCAAGATCCGCAGGCTGCCCTCGCTGACGGCGGCCTCGTTCCAGGTGATCATCCAGAAGAACAGGAGGACGCCGTAGGTCGACGCGCCGGCGATGAGCTGGCTGTCGGTGAGCGCCGACAGGAAGAGCCCGCAGGCGATGAACGCGGCGGCCAGGAGCCACAGGCCGAGGTAGCCCGCGACGAGCGGCCCGGCGTCGACAGGCTGGAGGCGCGAGAGCCAGAGCGGATAGGTGACCGTGCCGGCGAGCATCAGCGTCACGATCGCGAGACAGGCGAGGAACTTGCCGGCGATGATCTCGCCGTCGCGCAGCGGATACGTCCACAGGAGCTCGAGCGTGCCCAGCCGCCGCTCTTCGGCGAACAGACGCATGGTGAGGAGCGGCACCAGGACGAGCAGCCGCTCGCGCATGTCGAAGAGCTGGTACTGCCACAGGCCGCGCGCCAGGTTCATGCCGCCGAACCGGACGTAGAAGTCGAGGTTCGTGTAGAAGAGGTAGCCCGACAGCGCGAGAAACACGGCCGTGAGGGCGTAGAAGAGGAAGGACGAGAAGTAGAGCGACAGCTCCTTGCGCACGATCGCGAGGACGATCACGCCCGTCCCCCGTGCACGAGCTCGAGGAAGATGTCCTCGAGGTCGAGCGTCTCCTGCCGGAGCTCGCGCACGGCCCACCCACCGCGCTGCATCGCCCGGCCGACGCTCCCGGCGAGATCGTCCTCGCCCGTCGACTCGACGACGATCGCGCCGTCCTGCTCCTCGACGCGATCGACACCGGGCATCGCGCGCAGCGTCGCCCGGACGGCGTCGCCGGCGCCGTCGGTGCGCACGATCGCGCGCTGCCGCTTCCCGAGCCGCCTGGCGAGCTCGGCCGGCGTGCCTTCGCCCACGAGCGCCCCGCGCGCGATCACGATCACGCGCTCGCAGAGCGCCTCGACCTCGGAGAGGATGTGGCTCGAGAAGAGCACCGTGCGCGTGCCGCGCAGGCCGCGGATGAGGTCGCGGATCTCGACCACCTGCCCCGGATCGAGGCCGATGGTGGGCTCGTCCAGGATCAGGACCGCCGGATCGCCGAGCAGCGCCTGCGCGAGCCCGACGCGCTGGCGGTAGCCCTTCGACAGCGTGCCCACGCGCCGACCCGCCACGCTCTCGAGCGCGCACGCGTGCAGCGCATGCTCGACCGCCGCCGCTCGCCGGGCGCGGGGCAGGCGCTTCAGGCGGGCGACGAAGCGCAGATACTCGGTTACGAGAAGCTCGGGATAGTACGGGGCGTTCTCCGGGAAGTAGCCGATCGCCTTGCGCGAGAGCAGCGACGCGGCGAGCACGTCGTGTCCCGCCACGCGCACGCGTCCGCTCGTGGGCGGAAAGATGCCCGCGAGCATCCGCATGGTGGTCGTCTTGCCGGCGCCGTTGGGGCCGAGGAAGCCCACGATCTCGCCCTCGGCGACGCGGAACGAGATGCCGCGGACCGCGTCGATCGCGCCGAAGCGCTTCGTCACGTCCTCGACCTCGATCATCGGCCGCGCCGGCACGGCGGGCATGGTTAGCCTGCGCGTGACAGCTCCTGCAACAGATCGACGGTGAGCTCGTCCAGCCCCGAGAGGCGTCGCACGGCGTCGCGGAAGTCCTGATCGCGCGTGAGGTCGTTCGGAATCGCGATGACGAGGCACCCGGCGTCGCGGCCAGCCTCGACGCCGCGCAGGGCGTCCTCCACGACGACGCACTCCGACGGCGCGAGGCCGAGGCGGCGTGCCGCGGCGAGATACGCGTCCGGCGCGGGCTTCGCACGCGCGTAGTCCTCGCGCACCACGATCCCGTCGAGGAGATCACGCACGCCCACGCTCGCGAGCACGACGTCGGCGTCGGTGCGGACGGTGTTGGTCGCGAGGCCCAGGCGATACGCCGGCCGCAGGCGCTCGAGCGCGGCCCGCGCGCCGGGACGCGCCGCGACGCCGGTCGCGATGAGCTCCCGGTAGAGTGCGTTCTTGCGCGCGCGCAGCTCGGCGGCGTCGATCGGCAGGCCGTAGGTGCGACATGCGTACTCGGCGCCGCCCTCGCGCGCGATCCACTCGCGCTGATACTCGTCGACCCCGACGTCGACGCCGAAGGGCAACAACGCGCGCCGATACGCCTGCCACTGGATCGGCTCGGTATCGGCGAGCGTCCCGTCGAGATCGAAGAGCACGCCGCGGATCACGCGCCCGCCCTCACAGACTCCAGCCGCGCAGCGTGCGGTAGATCTCCCGCCACTTCTGATAGCGGTCGTCCAGGACCGCGGTCCGCGACGGGTCGGGCGACACCGTGCGGGTCCGCACCATGGCGGCGACCGCGGTCGGCAGGTCGGCATGGACGCCGGCGCCGACGGCCGCGAGGATCGCGCACCCGACGCTGGCGCTCTCCGGCACCTCCGCGACGAGCAGCGGGCGCCCGAGCGTCGCCGCCAGAATGCCGAGCAGGGTCGGGCTCTGGGTCATGCCGCCGCTCACCCACAGGCGATCGATGTCACGCCCGATGACGGCCGTGATCTGCTCGCAGTTGCCACGGATCGCGAAGGCGACGTTCTCGAAGAACCCGCGCAACAGCTCGCCGCGGGTCGGGCGGTCCATGTGCAGCATCGGGAAGCGGAAGAGCAGCCCCGCGGGCTGGAAGGGATTCATCTCCGCCAGGTTGAAGATGGCGGGGCCGATGTGGGCGAAGACGTGGCGGCCCGTGTCTTCGACTTCGGCGGCGGCGGCGTCCGCGCGCGCGTGGGCGTCGGCGTCGGCGGCGCCGTAGAGCAGCTCGAGCAGCCAGCGGTACGATCCGCCGGTGTCGCCGCCGTTCGATTCGAGCACCCAGCGGCCGGGCACCACGTGGCAGCTCGTCCAGAGATTGCCGGCGGGATCGATGACCGCGCGATCGGTCACGCTCTGCACCGGCGTCGTCGTGCCGAGCACCGCACCGGTCGCGCCGACCTCGAAGACCCCGCTGCCGAGGAGCGCGCTCTCCGTGTCGGCGCCCCCTGCGAAGACGGGCGTGCCCACCGGGATGCCGGTCGCGCGCGCGGCGTCGGCCGTCACGCGTCCGGCCACGGCGCCGGTCGGGCACACGCCCGGAAGGATCGCCGAGGGAATGCCGAAGGTCTCGAGCAGCTCGTCGGACCACGCGCGCGCCGTCACGTCGTAGAGCATCGACTCGCAGGCGTTCGACTCCTCGGCCACGCGCTCGCCGGAGAGCAGGAACGTGATCCAGTCGTTCAGCATGAGCAGCGACACGATGCGCGTCGCGTCGTGGTGCTTGCGGAACCAGAGGTAGCGCGCCAGCGGAAAGATGTACGGCGGCGCGTGCCCGGTGATCGCGTGCAGCCGGCCCGACGGAACCTGCCCCTCGGCCTCCAGCCCTTCCATCGCGGCACGGGCGTCGAGGTTCGGCCCCGCATAGAGCACCCGGCCGTCGCGGTCGAGGAACACGCACCCCTCGCGCTGGCTCGTCGCGATCACGCCGCGCACGCTCGCCCCCGGCGGGAGATCCGCCATCGCGCGACGCGCGCAGCGCGCCAGCGCCCCCCAGAAACGGTCGGGGTCGAGGTCGAACCCGCGCACCATCGGAAAGCTCGGATCGATGACCACGTCGTAGGTGAGCGGCTCGTGGGCCTTGGCGAGGACACGCCCGCCGGCGTCGACGACGACGCAGCGCCCGGAGCCGGTTCCCGCGTCGAGCGTGACGAAGCAATCCACGCGCGACTCAGCTCCGACGCTCGTACACGGCGGGGTTCGCGACCCAGCGCGGGCGCTCGCCGCGCAGGTGACGCTCGATCGCGTCGACCACGATCTCGCTCTGGTGGCGCGTGACGTCGACCGTGGCGCCGCCGATGTGCGGCGTGACGATGGCGTTGGGTAGCGCGAGGAACCGGTTCCCGGGCTGCAGCGGCTCGACGGTGAGGACGTCGAGCGCCGCGCCGGCGAGCCGGCCGGCGGCCAGCATCTCGTAGAGCGCGTCCTCGTCCGTGAGCGCCGCCCGCGCCGTGTTGACGAGATAGGCGGTGGGCTTCATGAGCGCGAGCCGCTCGCGCGAGACGAGCCCCGTCGTCTCCGGCGTCACCGGTGCGTGCAGCGAGACGACGTCTGATTGCCCGAGGAGCTCGTCGAGCCCGACGAGTGTCACAGCCGGGGGTGGCGCCGTCACGTACGGGTCGTAGGCCAGGATGCGAGCTTTGAACGGCGCGAGGCGCGCGGCCACCTCGCGGCCGACCGCGCCGAGGCCCACGAGCCCCACCGTGAGCCCGCCGAGCTCGACGCCCGTGAAGCTCTTGTACAGCTCGAGGAAATCGCTCGCGCGCTCGACCTGTCGCGCACCGCCGCCCCAGTACGTCGCCCACATCGCCGGCAGGCGGCGCGTCAGCGCCAGCATGAACGCCAGCGTCAGGTCGGCGACGGCGTCGGCGTTGCGCCCGGGCGTGTGGAACACCGGGATGCCCTTCTCGGTCGCGAGCGCGACGTCGACGTTCACCGGATCGCCGCGACAGCAGCCGATCATCTGGAGCGGGCAGGTGTCCAGGACCTCGGAGTGGACGAGGTCCGCCTCGATGATGAGCACGTCGGCGCCGACCTCGGCGATCCGCTTCGCGAAGGCCGCGCCGTCGAAGTAGATGTGGTTGCGTGCCTTCCAGTCCTCGTGGACGACGTCCATGTGGCGCGCCAGCCGCGCCAGCGCGGCGGGATCGAACGAGGCGGTGATGAGGGCTTTCATGGTGTCAGGGTTCCAGCAGTGCCTCGACGAGTCGCACGAGGTGGCGTTCCACCTGCTCGCGCAGCGGCGCGCGGAACACGCTCCCGCCGAGCAGGCTCTGATAGGAGGGGCTGTCGAGCATGTAGATGAGGAGCACCGAGTGCGCCGACAGCATGAACAGGCGCGACTCGGTATCGGACATGCGCCGTCCCGTCCGTCCCATCTGCTCGGTGAAGGCGGTCCACGCCGGGACGAGGACCTCGCGGTCGATGCCGAGGTCGACGTCGGTCTCGAGGAGGCGCCGGGCGAGGAGCTTTGGCACCGTCGGGTGGTCGGCCATGAAGGCGACCAGCTCCCGCATGACGCGCGACACGACGACCTCGCGATCGCGCTGGTCGTCGGGGCGGGCGAGCGTGGCGCGCAGGAGATCCAGCAGGCGCTCGAAGATGTCGTGGAAGACCGCGACGTAGAGCGTCTCCTTGGACGCCCAGTGGTAGTGCAGGCTCGAGATGTTGACGCCCGCCCGGGCGGCGATCTCCCGCGTCCCCGCGCCCTCGAACCCGCGCGCCGCGAACACGTCCTCCGCCGCCGCCAGGATGCGCGCCTTGGTCGACCCCGGCGCCTCGCGCGCCTGCTGCAACGGCGATTTTCCCACGACTTCGAGCAGACGATTAGAGCGCTTGACCTAGGGGGTCAAGCGAGGAGCGCATCTCGATCGAGGGATGCGTGTGCGGGCGCCCCCGCGCCCGCACTCCCACCGCTTCGCGAGAGCGCACGACACGCCGGACCCCCTCGCTCCGCGGCTGGGATGGATCGAGCCCGCGCGATCGGCGTTCCGAGATCTGTAGCGTGGGGGCGGGAGCGGGGGCGAAGCGCCTATGAGGCGCCGTACGTACCGCAGCGGTCGTGACGACGCGCATGTCGGCGCGCCGAATCGAAGCGGAGCCCCCGCTCCCGTCCCCACGCACGCAGGCTTCGAAACGACGAAGGCCCTAGTGCACGATCTTCTTCCGGATCGCGAACCGGACGAGCTCCGCCGTGTTGTGCAGATCGAGCTTCTCCATGATGTGCTTGCGATGTGTCTCGACCGTGTTGATCGAGACCGAGAGAGCGCTCGCGACCTCCTTGTTGGTCCGGCCCTCCGCGATGAGCTGCAGCACCTCGCGCTCGCGATCCGTCAGCTGCGCGACGCTGTCCTCGCCGTCGCCCTCAGGCCGGTCGCCCAGGTAGCCCGAGAGAACCACACGAGAGACCGGCGGGCTGAAGACCGAGCCGCCGCCGCGGATCGCCTTCACCGCCTTGATGAGATCCAGGTCCTCGGCGTCCTTCAGCAGGTAACCGCGGGCGCCCGCCTTGAGCGCCTGGCGGACGTAGACGTCGTCGTCGTGCATCGAGAGCACGAGCACCTTCACGCCCTCGACGCGCTTCATGATCTGGCGCGTCGCCTCGATGCCGTTCAGCTCGGGCATCGCCACGTCCATCACGACCACGTGCGGGCGCAGCTTCTGGGCGAGGTCGATCGCCGTGCGCCCGTCGCCCGCCTCGCCGACGATCTCGATCTCGTCGTCCGATTCGAGGATCCGCCGCAGGCCCTGGCGGACGACGGTGTGATCGTCAACCAGGACGACCCGGATCTTGTCCATCGGTCGTGTCCTTCGCCCCCGCCTCGCGCTCGGCGAGCATGCGCGCGAGCGCCTCGGCCCGCGCCTCGTGGTGTCGCAGGCTGGCGATCTCCTGCACCATCGCGGCGAGCCGGCGATTGGCCGCGCGCCGTACGCCCTCGAGCTGCTTCGCGTGGCGGACACGTTCGGCGGCGAGCGCGGCCTCCAGCCGCTTCACGCGGCGCTCGAGCGCGCGCACGCTCTCGCCCCCCTTCGCAGGAGACGGCTTCGGAGCGGGAGTGCTTCGTCGCTTGGCCGGCATCGTCAGTACAGCTTCGGCTCGCCCGCGGGGCGGGTCTTCCACCGCTTGTGCACCCAGAACCATTGCTCCGGGTAGCGGCGCACCATGCTCTCGAACACGTCGGAGTACCGTTGTGTGTTGATCCGCACGTCCTTTTCGAGATCACCACTACGCTCCGCATACATGAGGGGCAAGACGTGCACGCGATGGCGGGCGCCCCGCCCCTCCCGCACGATGAACACCGGGACGGCGGGGGCGCCGCTGCGTAGGGAGAGGCGGGCCATGCCGGAGTTCGTGCTGGCGGGGAGCCCGAAGAAGTCGACGAACACGCCGAGCCCGCGCGTCGAATTCTGGTCGAACGGCAGGACCAGGAGCTCGCGGTCGTGGAGGGCCTTCAGCACCCCGCCCGCCGCGTGACGCTTGCGCACGAGGCGCGTGCCGGCACGAGCCCGCAGGGCATTGAGCCACCGGTCGACGAGCGGGTTCGCGATCGCCCGATGCACCATCGAGACCGGATAGCCGCGCATGCCGTGCGCGAAGACGAGGAGCTCCCAGTTGCCGAAGTGCCCCGACAGGACGAGGCCGCCGGTCTCGCGCGGCGCGGCGATGTTCTCGGCCCACCACGCCTCGTTCTCGAAGACCACCATCCGCCGCAGATCGTCGTCGGTGAGGTGCGGCAGGTGCGCCAGCTCGGCCACCATGCGCCCGAGATTCAGGAACGAGACCCGCAGGATCCGCCGGCGCTCGCCCAGGGAGCGCTCGGGGAACGCGATCGCCAGGTTCTGCATGCCGACCCGGCGGTGCGGCCGGTCGCACACGTACGCGACCAGCGCCACTGCCTCGGTCACGCGCATCGCCACGCCGAGCGGCAGCATGGCGAGACCGCCCATCACGGCGCGCAGGCCGAGGTACGCCATCCGATCGAGCGCCGACGACCGTCGACGAACGCGGACGCGCCGCTGTTTGCCTCGCCGCCGCGGCGCGACGGGCGCCGCGGCGCGCCCGACCATCACCGCCATGCCCGGCGTCCTAGGCTACGCAGGTCGACGTTGCAACTCACCGCGCCGTCCGCATGCGCCGTCGCAATTTGTTGTTGCCTTGCGCGGAGCCGCTGTGCTAGGAGCGCGGCGGTCGCTGGGTTGCAGCGACGGCATCCTGGGAAGGAGACGCGACCCGTGGCACAGGGCAAGGTGAAGTGGTTCAACGGTCAGAAAGGCTACGGCTTCATCACGACTGACGAGGGCGAAGACGTCTTCGTGCACTATTCCGCCATCGGCGGGAGTGGCTTCCGCTCGCTCGAGCAGGGACAGCGCGTGTCGTTCGAGGTGACGCAGGGGCCCAAGGGGCTCCAGGCGGCAAACGTCGCCAAGGTCGATTGACGCGGCACCGGCGCTCCGGCGTCGGCGTGCGGCGCGTGGCGACGCGCCTCGGTTGACAACGTCGCACCCCTCCGTGATGGTTTTCGACCACCACCGGTCGAGGCTCGCATGCGTGTCGCCGTCATCACCCTGCTCTGTGCCGCGCTCGCTCCCGTTGCGGTGCGGGCCCAGTGTCCGCCCGCGTGCGCGGGCGGCGGCGGGCCGGCGGCGACGGACTGCTTCCTCGCCTTCGGGGGCGTCGGCGGCTCCGCCGTCGCCTGCACCGACGGTGATCCGACCTGCGACCAGGACGGAACGATCGACGGCACCTGCACGCTCGCGGTCACGGCCTGCACGAACGTCGGCGTCGGGTCGTGTCCCGCGACCCCGCTCGACGCCACGCCGACGGCGGTCGCGAAGGGCGCCGGCGCGGACGCCTTCGTCTCCGCCGTCGGTCAGCTCTCGCCCTCGGCCCAGACCTGCACCGCGCCCGGGCTCGTCCGGCTCTCGATCGCGCCGTCACAGGCGAAGCTCAAGCCCGCCGTGGTGACGGTCCGAACGACGGCTGTGGCGGGCGGCAAGAAGGACAAGGACAAGCTGAAGCTCGTCTGCAACCCGGCGCGCCCGGGGCTCGCCGCGTCGGTGCAACCCCTCTTCACCGCGACGTGCACCTACACGGGCTGCCACTCGGGAGAGCTCCCGCAGGCGAGCCTCTCGCTCGAGGACGGGCAGTCGCTGGCGGCGCTCGTGAACCAGCGTGCGGTCCGCTCACCCAAGCTCGCGCGCGTGAAGCCGGGCAGCATCAAGAAGAGCTTCCTCACCAAGGGGCTGTTCGGCGTCGGCGCGCGCCGGATGCCCGACGGATGCCCGGACATCGTGACGCCGGTCGAGCGGTGTCTCACCGACGCCGAGATCTACACGATCCTCGCGTGGATCCAGGCCGGCGCCCTGCCCTGACGCGCCGGCCCCGGCTCACTTGAGCTTCGGCTTCCACGCGCCGGCGTGGATCCACTCGACGTACGCCTCGAGCGCTTCGATGTCGTCCGGCGGCAGCAGCTTCCCGTACGCGGGCATCTTCGCGGCCTGGCGCCGGAAGAAATAGCCGCCGATCGGATGCTGCGAGATGCGCGGGATCTCGCCGTCGGCGATCCATTGGTGCAGCTCGTCGTCGCTGCGCACGAGCTCGTCGTAGTCGTCGCCCCAGAAGCCGGGGATGTAGCCCTTGAACGACCCGGGGTTCGAGACGCCGCCCGCGCCGAACGGGCCGTGACAGTTCATGCAGTGGTACTCCAGGGCCAGCTCGCCGCCGCGCGTCGCCTTCGCCTCGTCGGGGAGGATCTGTCCCGAGGTGGCACGGAGGTACGCGACCAGGTCCTCCACCTGCGACCCGGAGACGAGCCCGCGGTACGCCGGCATCCGGAGCGCCGCCGCTTCCATGCGGGCGCGATAGTCGGGGTCCTCGCGTCGCCGCTTCGGGGCGCCGTCGAGGATGTACTCGCGGAGGTCGTCGGGCGTCTTCACGTACATCATCTGCGTCTGCTCGGTGAACGCCGGGACCTCGCCCTCCTGGCTGCCGGGATTCTTGGTGCCGCCGCCGCCTTCGGGGCCGTGGCACGCGAAGCAGCCGAGCTCGGCCGCGAGGCGGTGCCCCCGGCTCGCCGGCGTCTCCTCGAGGGACAGTACGACGCGCCGGACCGTCGGGTAGGCGAGCCACCCCGTTTCGAGCGCCGCCACGATGGCGAGCGCCCAGACGAGCCACGTGCCCTCTCTCACGACCGCCTCGCTCCCCGCATCTCACGCAACCCTTGACACTCGGCCGCGAGCCGCGATGATCGCCCGATGACGCCGCGCGCCCGCATCGCCGCGCTTATCGCGCTCGTGGCCGCGACGCCCGTCCGCGCCGAGCCGCTGCCGGTTCTGCTCGATCTGGTGGCGCGCAACGCGCGCTTCCCGTCGCCGGCGCGGGCCGACGTCAGGCTCGAGCGGCAGGATCGGGGTGCCACGACGGTCGTGCAGGTGGTCATGCTCGGTAGCGGGCGCACCATATACGTCGAGACGCGCGACGGCACGCGCGCGCTCGTCCGACCGGGCAAGGTCATCCTGCGAACGGGCGCCCGGGTCGCCCGATCGGCGCCGGGCGCACGCCTGGCCGGCTCGGACGTCCTCTTCGAGGATCTCGCCGTCTTCACGCCGGGCTTGCTCAAGATCCCCCAGGTGAGCGACGAGGGGCCGACCGGGACCGTCGTCACCGGCGCGCCCGGCCTTCCGTCGGCATGGGCGCTCATCGTGCTGACGATCGATCCGGCCGACCACACGATCCTTCGCACGAAGTACTACGAGCGCTCGATCAGCAACCTGGCGGCGTTCGGTCGCAACGAGGACTTCCAGAGCGTCGACGGCCACCAGCGACCGGGCCGCACGACGGTCGAGGGGACGCTCGACCGGACGACGACGCGTCTCGACCTGACCTGGCGCTCCGACCCCGATATCCCACACGCCGTCTTCACGCCGGCGGGGCTCCGCGGCGCGTCGACGATCACCTGGTAGCACGCTCACGCCGCGCCGGCGGGCGGCGCGATCGTGATGTCCACGCAGAGGGCGGCCGCATCCTGCTCGAGTCGCGTCCGCAGGACCCGCGGCTCGAGGCCGGGCGGGACGCGCATCAGGATGCGCATCGTGTAGATCGGGGTGCCCGAGCCGGGCTCCGGGCGGAGCTCCGTGTGCAGGTCCTCGATGTTCACCCGAAGGCCCGCGAGCGTCCGCGCGACGCGCGCGACGATGCCCGCTTTGTCGACTCCGGCGATCGTGCATTCGAGCTGCGTCCCCGGGAGCTCGTCGGCGGGGATCACGGCGTCTTCGACCGGCCGGAAGAAGACCGTGAGGCGCCTCTCCCACTCGAGCCGCTTGCAGCCGGCCGACAGACGTCGCTCGACCTCGTCGCCCTGCCCCGAGAGCAGCAGGAGCACGGCGAACTCGGAGCCGAGCAGCGTCATGCGCGAGTCCTCGAGGTTGCAATCGCATTCGTAGATGAGCTCGGCGAGGTCGGCGACGATGCCGGGGCGATCCCGGCCGATGGCGGAGAGCGCGAACAGGCGTTTCATGCGCAGGTCCTTTCCGTGTCGGGAATGGCCGATACGACGTCGCGGAAGATCCGGTGCCAGTTGAGCACGGCCCCGCACTGCTTCAAGTACCCGTCGAGCCCCGCGAGCGCCCGCAGGAGCAGCACCGGGTGGCCGGGGGCGTGGAAGATGCGATGCACGAGGGCGAGCTGCGTCACCTGCATGCCCCGATCGACGAGATCGTACTGTGCGGGATCGAACGGCTCGTCGCGCTCGAGCGGCTCGCACACGACGTGCATCATCTGCACGACCGGCGCGGGATCGTCCTTCGCAAAGCCGAGGGCGACGCAGGCGGCCGCGATCTCGCGGTCGTCGCGCGCCAGCAGGCCGCGCGCGAGCCGGAGGTAGCCGGCGCGGATCTCCGGCTCGAAGACGCGCACGGAGCCGAAGTCGAGCAGGGCGATCTTCGGGTGGTGCGTCACGAGGTAGTTGCCCGGATGCGGATCGCCGTGCAGCACCCCGAACTCGAGCACCTGACGCCAGAGCAGGCGGAAGAGCTTCTCGGCCACCCAGCGCCGCAGCGCGGGGTCGACGCCGGGCGCCAGGATCTCCTGCAGCGGGTAGCCTTCGAGGTACTGCATCGTCAGCACGCAGCGCGTGCTGAGCGCCGGATACACGCGTGGGATCGTCACCTCGCGGTCGGACGCGAGCAGGCGCCGGAAGCGTTCGATGTTCGCCGCCTCGCGTGTGTAGTCGAGCTCCTCGCGCAGGCGCGCTTCCAGCTCGGCGACCACCTCTTCGCGGTCGAAGTCCTGCCGCATGACGTCCCGGACGACGGTCGTGAGCGCGCGCACGAGGGCCCGCACGTTGCGGATGTCCTGCGTCACCGTCTCCGCGATGCCGGGGTACTGCACCTTCACCGCGACGGCGGTGCCGTCGTGGAGCTCCCCACGATGCACCTGCCCGAGCGACGCCGCGGCGAACGCCTCCCGCTCGAAGCGCCGGAACGCCTTCTCAGGGGGCGATCCCAGCTCGCGCGTCAGCACCTCGCGCACCCGCTCGTACGGCATCGGCGGGACGCTCGACTGGACGACGGCCAGACGTTCGAGCGCCTCGGCGGGAAAGAGATCCGTGCGCATCGAGAGCATCTGCACGAGCTTCATGAACGCACCGCGGAGCTCCGTGGAGCCGGCCACCATGCGCTCGGCGTTGCGGATGTGGACGGCGAGGAGATCCTCGTCCGCCCGCTCCGAGGACTGGAACGGCCGCTTGAGCGCCTGCCAGATGTAGCTGCCGCCCACGGCCGACGTGAGGCTGCCCACCGACAGGAGGCGCCGGGCGCGACCGCTCGTGATCTCGGCCATCACGAGGACCGCTGCAGGATCCGCACCGCGGCGGCCGCGGCACCGAAGCCGTTGTCGATGTTGACGATGGTGACGCCCGCGGCGCAGGAGTTCAGCATCGCCAGGAGCGCCGCGATGCCCCCGAAGCTGGCGCCGTAGCCGACGCTGGTCGGCACGCCGATGACCGGGCGATCGACGAGGCCGCCCACGACGCTCGGCAGGGCGCCTTCCATCCCCGCGACGACGACGAGGACGGCGGCCTCCCACAGGCGCTGGTGCTCGGCGAGCAGCCGGTGGATGCCCGCCACCCCCACGTCGTACAGCCGCTCGACGCGCGCGCCGAGGAACTCGGCGGAGAGGGCTGCCTCCTCGGCCACCGGGAGGTCGGCGGTGCCGGCGCTCAGCACGAAGAGCGGGCCCGTCCCGATCGGCTCCACCGGCCGGACCTGTCGGATCGCGAGCCGCGCGACGTCGTGGTAGCGGAAGCCCGGCACGGCGCGGCCGAGCGCTGCCGCGGCGTCGGCGTCGAGGCGGGTCACCAGAACGTTGCCGGCGGCCGTCGCGAGCCGATCGGCGATCGCGACGATCTGCTCCGCCGTCTTGCCGGCGCCGAAGACGACCTCACCGAAGCCGTTGCGCAGGCTGCGATGATGGTCGAGACGCGCGAAGCCGAGATCTTCGAACGGGAGTGCGCGCAGGCGGTCCAGCGCGGCGTCCACCGTCTGCTCGCCTCGGGCGAGCGCACGGAGGAGATCCGCGAGCTGCTCCCGATCCATGCGCTCTGGTTAGCCGCGAGACCGGCGTCCAGCAAGTCGCAAGTGGTCGAAGCCTCGACGCGGTGGGTGCACCGTCTCGCCCCGCGCGTCGACCAGCACGACCGCGGGCGGCCCCGCGAGGACGACGCCGATCGGCGTCACGCGACAGCCGATGCGCCGCAGCCGCCGCGCGAGCGCCGGAAGGCGGCGGCGGGCGAGCGTGAAGGCGAGCTCGTAGTCCTCGCCGGCCGTCGCCGCGACGATCGGGGCGCGCTTGCCGAACCGGCGGCGGCACGCGGTCGCCACCGGCACCCGCGCCGCGTCGATCCGCATCGCGACGCGGCTCGCCCGGCAGACGTGCCCGAGGTCCTGCAGAAGGCCGTCGGAGACGTCGATCATCGCGCTCGCGACCGTCGCCAGCAGCCCGCCCGCGGCGAGTCGATCGGGGACGCGCGGCAGCGGCGCCGTGCGTCCCGCGCGCCGGGCGTGCACCGCCGTCCCCGTCGCTCCGAGCGCCCCGGTCACGCAGACGAGGTCGCCGGGGCGCGCGCCGGCTCGCCTGACGATGCGGCGCCCGGCGCGCCCGAGCAGCGTGACGGTGACGGCGAGGCGGGCGCCGCGCGTGACGTTGCCACCGGCGAGATCGGCGCCGTGCCGGCGCGCGTCCGCGACGAAGCCGGCGACGATCCCGTCGAGCGTCCGCACCGGCGTCGTGGGCGGAACCTCGAGCGCCATGACGGCCGCCAGCGGTCGTCCGCCCATCGCCGCGAGGTCGCTCGCGTTCACGCGAAACGCCCGCTCGCCGAGCGCACGCGGCGCGAGCCATCCGCGGCGGAAGTGCACGCCGTCGACGAGGCTGTCAGTGGTGACGAGGAGCGTCGCGCCGCCGACCCGGAGCGCGGCCGCGTCGTCGCCGGGTCCGACCCGCACGGCGCCGCGCGGGCGTCCGAGCCGGCGCACGACCGTCGCGATCCAGCCGTGCTCGCCGAGCTCGGAGAGGCGCCGCGGCACGGGCGGCTCGCGCCTAGCCGAGCATGGACTTCACCTTGTCGAAGAAGCTCTTCGACAGCGGGTGAACGTCCTCGCCGGCTTGCTTCGCGAACTCCTCCAGGAGCTCGCGCTGGCGCGCGGTGAGCTTGCGCGGCGTCTCGACGACGACCCGGACGAGCTGGTCGCCGGTTCCGTAGCCCCCGACGTCCGGCACCCCGCGGCCTCGCAGCCGGAACGGGTGGCCCGACTGCGTGCCGGCGGGCACCTTCACCTTGGCGCTCCCGTCGAGGGTCGGCACCTCGAGCTCGGTGCCGAGCGCCGCCTGCGTGATGCTGATCGGGACCTCGCACACGAGGTCGTTGCCGTCGCGCGTGAAGATGGGGTGCTCTTCGACGTCGAGCAGCACGTACAGGTCGCCCGACGGGCCGCCGCTCTCGCCGGCCTCGCCTTCGCCGCGCAGCTTCAGGCGCGAGCCCTGGTCGACGCCGGCGGGGATCTTCACGTTGACGGTGTACGTCATCCGGCGCGCCCCGGCGCCCTCGCAGGACGGACACGGGCTCGTGACGATCTGCCCCTGCCCGCCGCACTTCCCGCACGTCTTCGCGATCGAGAAAAAGCCCTGCTGGAAGCGCATCTGGCCCGAGCCGTTGCACTGCGGGCAGGTCTGCGGCGTGGTACCGGGCTTGGCGCCGCGGCCCCCGCACGTCTCGCAGCGCGTGAGGCGCGGGATCGAGAGCGTCTTCTCGCAGCCGCGGCTGGCTTCGACGAACGAGATCGTGAGCTGGTACTGCAGGTCGGCGCCGCGGCGCGCCCGCGAGCGCCCGGACCGTCCCCGGCCCGTCCCGAAGAAGTCGCCGAAGAGATCGCCGATGATGTCGTCGAACCCGGCGCCGAAGTCGAAGCCCATGCCGCCGCCCTGCTCGAACGCGGCGTGCCCGAAGCGGTCGTACTGGGTGCGACGCTGGGGGTCGCAGAGGATCTGGTAGGCCTCGTTCAGCTCCTTGAAGCGCTCCTCGGTCTCGCGACCACCGTCGGGGTTCTTGTCGGGGTGATACTTGAGAGCGAGCTTCCGGTACGCCTTCTTCAGCGCCTCGTCGTCGGCCGTCCGTGAGACGCCGAGCACCTCGTAGTAGTCGCGTTTCATCGGAAGACCGAAGGGCCCTCACCGCCCGCGCGATGAAGGCCCCTACTCTCGCACTCGCACGTCCGTCGCAAGCGACGGACCCTTTATTCCTTCACTTCCTCGAACTCCGCCTCGACGACGTCGTCCTTGCTCTTGGCGCCGCCGCTCGGTCCCGCGCCGTCGGTCGCGCCGCCGCCGTCCGGCTTGGTCGCCTTGCTGTACATCGCCTCGGCCAGCTTGTGCGAAGCCCGCGCGAGGGTGTCGGCCGCGGCCTTGATGGCCGACGCATCCTCGGACTCGAGCGCCTTCTTGGCCTCGGCCAGGGCGGAGTCGATCTCGCCCTTCGCCGTCGGGTCGAGCGACGCGCCGTGCTCGCCGAGCGTCTTCTCGGTTTGGTAGACCAGCCCGTCGAGCTGGTTGCGTGCGTCGATCGTCTCGCGCTTCTTGCGGTCCTCGTCGGCGTGCGAGGCGGCGTCCTTCACCATCTTGTCGATCTCTTCCTTGCTGAGACCGCTCGACGCCGTGATCTGGATCGACTGCTCCTTGCCGGTGCCGAGATCCTTCGCAGAGACGTGCACGATGCCGTTCGCGTCGATGTCGAACGTGACCTCGACCTGCGGCACGCCGCGAGGTGCCGGCGGGATGCCCACCAGGTCGAACTGGCCGAGGAGCTTGTTGTCGCCCGCCATCTCGCGCTCGCCCTGGAAGACGCGGATGGTGACGGCGGACTGGTTGTCGCCCGCGGTGGAAAAGACCTGGCTCTTGCGGGTGGGAATGGTCGTGTTCTTGTCGATGAGCTTCGTGAACACTCCGCCCAGCGTCTCGATGCCGAGCGAGAGCGGCGTCACGTCGAGGAGCAGCACGTCCTTCACGTCGCCGGAGAGCACGGCGCCCTGCACGGCGGCGCCGATCGCGACGACCTCGTCGGGGTTCACGCCCTTGTGCGGCTCCTTGTTGAAGAGCTTCTTCACGCGCGCCTGCACGGCCGGCATGCGGGTCATGCCGCCGACCAGGACGACTTCGTCGATCTCGCGCGTGGTGAGCTTCGCGTCCTTCAGCGCGGTGACGCACGGACCTTCGAGCCGATCGAGCAGGTCGGCGCACAGGGCTTCGAGCTTCGCCCGCGTGAGCTTCATGTTGAGGTGCTTCGGACCGCTCTGGTCGGCGGTCACGAACGGCAGATTGATGTCCGTCTCGGTCACCGTCGAGAGCTCGGCCTTCGCCTTCTCCGCGGCTTCCTTCAGACGCTGGAGGGCCATGCGGTCCTTGCGCAGGTCGATGCCCTGGTCCTTCTTGAACTCGTCGGCCAGGTAGTCGATCACGCGCTGGTCGAAGTCCTCGCCGCCGAGGAACGTGTCGCCGTTGGTGGCCTTCACCTCGACGACGCCGTCACCGATCTCGAGGATCGACACGTCGAACGTGCCGCCGCCCAGGTCGAACACGACGATCTTCTCGTCCTTCTTCTTGTCGAGACCGTAGGCGAGCGCCGCCGCGGTGGGCTCGTTCACGATGCGCTTCACGTCGAGGCCCGCGATGCGGCCGGCGTCCTTCGTCGCCTGGCGCTGGGCGTCGTTGAAATAGGCCGGGACCGTGATGACGGCCTCGGTCACCTTCTCGCCGAGGTAGTCCTCGGCGGTCTGCTTCATCTTCTGGACGATCATCGCCGAGACCTCGGCCGGGCTGTACTTCTTGCCCCGGATCTCGACCCACGCGTCGCCGTTGTCGGCCTTGACGATCTTGTAGGGCAGGACCTTCGTGGCCTTCTGCACCTCGGCGTCGTCGTAGCGCCGCCCGATCAGCCGCTTGATGGCGAAGATGGTGTTCTCGGGATTCGTGATGGCCTGACGTCGCGCGATCTGGCCGACCAGCCGCTCACCGCTCTCCGCGATGGCGACCACCGAGGGGGTGATCCGTGCCCCTTCCGCGTTGGTGATGACGGTGGTGTCCCCGCCTTCCATGATGGAGACGCACGAGTTCGTCGTCCCCAGGTCGATTCCGATGACCTTCGGCATTCTCAGGATTCTCCTTAGGGTGCGCTGTTAATCACCGCCCCCGTCGTTGGCAAGGTTCAACGACCCGGGCGTGCCTTTCGAGACGGTCACGAGCGCCGGCCTAAGCAGCCGATCGTGCAGGCGATATCCGGCCTGATGCTGCTGGAGGATCTGGCCGGCGGGGTGCGTGGCGCTCTCGACGTGGGCGACGGCCTCGTGCTGGGTCGGGTCGAAGGGCGCGCCCTCGGCCGTCAGGCGCTCGACCCCGTGACGCTGCAGGGCGTCCAACAGCGCCTTGAGGACCAGCTGGACGCCTTGGCGGAGGGAGCCGGCGGCATCGGCACCCCCGGCGGCCTCGATCGCCCGCTCGAGGTTGTCGACGACCGGCAGCAGGTCCCGCATGAGGGCCTCGGTCCCGAACCGCGTGGCGTCCTGGCGCTCGCGCGCCGCCCGCTTCCTCTGGTTCTCCAGGTCGGCGCGCTCGCGCACCCAGCGATCGTGGTTCTGTCGTGCCTCTTCCCGGGCGGCCGCGAGCTCGGCTTCGAGCTCCGCCACCCGCTCGGCCGTGGCGTCGCGACCCGCGGCGCCGGAGGGCGTCGCTTGGCGCCGTAGGATGTCGTCTTCGTCCATGACCGAGAGCCGCCTCGGTGAGGCGCTCAGCGTCGGGCTGGTAGGCACCGTTGGCTGCAAAGTCAAGGTTGTGGTAGCCGACTGGAGCCGTCCAGCGTGTCAGTCGAGATCGCGAGCCCGGCCTACGTGCTACGAACCCGCCCGTATGGGGAGCTCGACGTCATCGCGACGCTGCTGACCCAGGGCCACGGCAAGATCACCGGCATCGCGAAGGGCGCCAAGCATTCGCGCCGGCGCTTCGGCGGCACCCTGCAGCCGTTCGTCAACGTCCGGGCCGTCTTCCAACAGCGCCCGCACGCCGATCTCGTCTTCCTGGTGCGGTGCGAGCTGCTGGCGCCGCTGCGCAGCTTCTCGCAGGACGTCGATCGGTTCGCCGCCGGCAGCTACGTCATCGACGTCACCGACCGCATGACCGTCGGGCGCGAGTCGGGCCACGACGTCTACGGACTCCTGCACGAGACGCTCGCGCTGCTCGACGGCGGCGTGGCGATCGAGCCCGTGCTGCGGGCGTTCGAGCTCCATCTGCTGGCGGCCAGTGGGTACGAGCCCGCGCTCGACCGCTGCCGGGGCTGCAGCGCGGATCTCGGTCGCGGCGACGGCGCCTTCCTCGTCGTCGAGCGGGGCGGGCTCGCGTGCCGGCGCTGCGTCCCGCCGGGCGAGATCGTGCGACCGCTCGCGCCGGCGACGGCGCGCCTGCTCGCGCGTCTCGCGACGCGGCCGATCGGCGAGGCCGCGACCGCCGGACCGATCCCGGCCGAAGCGCGTTCGGTCGCCGAGCAGATGCTCGCCAGCGTCACGTCGGGACCCGTTCGCTCGCGCGCGTTTCTCATGCGCTCGCGCGTTGATTCCACACCTCGCGTCCGCTAGCTTCGCCGCTTTCCCTCGAAATCCGGGGAGGAAGAGGTTCAGAGCATGGCGAAGACGCGCACCAAGGCCACGGCGAAGCGATCGGCTCGCAAGCCCGTCGCCGCGAAGGGCCGGCGGTACGTCTACTCGTTCGGCGGCGGCGGTGCCGACGGACGCGCCGAGATGAAGGATCTCCTCGGCGGCAAGGGCGCGAACCTCGCGGAGATGGCCCGCATGCGCCTCCCGGTTCCTGCGGGGTTCACGATCTCGACCGAGGTCTGCACCTACTACTACGCGAACGGCCGGCGCTACCCCGCGGTCCTGCGCGCACAGGTCGAGACCGCCCTCAAGAAGGTGGAGAAGGCGCTCGGCAAGACCTTCGGCGATCCCGAGAATCCCCTGCTGGTGTCGGTGCGGTCGGGCGCTCGCGCGTCGATGCCGGGGATGATGGACACGATCCTCAACCTCGGCCTGAACGACCTGACCGTGCAGGGTCTCATCCGCGACACGGGCAACGAGCGCTTCGCGTACGACTCTTACCGGCGCTTCGTGCAGATGTACGGCGACGTCGTCCTCGACCTCAAGCCGCGCACCAAGACCGAGGAGGATCCGTTCGAGGTCGCGCTCCACGAGAAGAAGCGCGCGCGCGGCGTGACGCTCGACACCGACCTCACGGCCGACGACCTCCGCGAGCTCGTGCAGGAGTTCAAGGCGCTCATCAAGATGCGCAAGGGTGTCCTCTTCCCCGAGGATCCCCACGAGCAGCTCTGGGGCGCCATCGGCGCGGTGTTCGGCTCGTGGAACAACGAGCGCGCCATCATCTACCGCAAGCTGAACGACATCCCCGAGAGCTGGGGCACCGCGGTGAACGTCCAGTCGATGGTGTTCGGCAACATGGGCGCCGACTCCGGTACGGGCGTCGCGTTCACGCGTGATCCCGCCTCGGGCGAGAACGTCTTCTACGGCGAGTACCTGATGAACGCCCAGGGCGAGGACGTCGTCGCGGGCATCCGCACGCCGCTGCCGATCGCGCAGCTCGGCAAGGAGAACCCGAGGATCCACGGGCAGCTCATGCAGGTCCGCCGCACGCTCGAGCGCCACTACCGCGACGTCATGGACATCGAGTTCACGATCCAGCAGGGCACGCTCTACATGTTGCAGTGCCGGGTCGGGAAGCGAACCGCCGTCGCGGCCGCGAAGATCGCCGTCGACATGGTGCACGAGAAGCTGATCGCGCCGAAGACCGCCCTCCTGCGGGTCGATCCCGAGCGGCTGAACGAGCTGCTGCGCCCCGTCTTCGATCTGTCGGCGAAGCGCGAGGCCGGGGCCCGCCTGCTCGCCAAGGGACTCAACGCGGGACCCGGCGCGGCGAGTGGCAGGATCGCGTTCCACGCCGAGGACGCGGAGGAGATGGCCAAGCGCGGCGACCGCGTGATCCTGGTCCGCAACGAGACCTCGCCCGAGGACATCCGTGGCATGGCCGCGGCCGGGGGCATCCTCACCGCGCGCGGCGGCATGACGAGCCACGCGGCGCTCGTCGGCCGGCAGATGGGCAAGGTGTGCGTCGTCGGCTGCGGCGTGCTCGTCATCAACTACGAGCGCGGCGAGATGCGCATCGACGGACGGAGCGAGGTGCTCCACCAGGGCGATCCCATCTCGATCGACGGGTTCACCGGCGAGGTGTTCTCGGGCGAGATCCCCACGCGTCCGTCGGAGATCGTGCAGGTCCTGGTCGACAAGACGCTCGAGCCGTCGAAGGCGCCCGTCTACAAGATCTACGCGCAGCTCATGAAGTGGGCCGACCAGGTGCGTCGTCTCGGCATTCGCGCCAACGCCGATCTTCCCGAGCAGTGCGAGCACGCCGTCGCGTTCGGCGCCGAGGGCGTCGGCCTCACGCGCACCGAGCACATGTTCTTCGGCGAGGGCAAGATCGAGCCGATGCGCGAGATGATCCTGGCCGAGACCGCCGAGGAGCGCCGTCGCGCCCTGGCGAAGCTCCTGCCGCTCCAGCGTGCCGACTTCGAGGGCATCTTCCGCGTGCTCGCGGGGCGTCCCGTCACGATCCGGCTGATCGACCCGCCGCTGCACGAGTTCCTGCCGCACGATGCCGAGGGCCAGGCCCAGATCGCGGCCGACATGAACGTGCCGGTCGAGCGGATCCACAACCGCGTCGAGCAACTGCACGAGTTCAACCCCATGCTCGGCTTCCGCGGCTGCCGGCTCGGCATCATCTATCCGGAGATCACCGAGATGCAGGCGCGGGCGATCTTCGAAGCGGCGTCGAACGTGAAGCGCGAGGGCATTCCCGTCGAGCCCGAGGTCATGATCCCGCTGGTCGGGCACGTGAAGGAGCTGAAGCTGCAAGCCGAGATCGTCCGGCGCGTCGCGGCCGAGGTCCTGAAGGAGACCGGCGCCAAGTTCCGGTACCTGGTCGGCACCATGATCGAGGTGCCGCGCGGCGCCCTCACGGCCGATGCGATCGCCGCCGA
Source organism: Candidatus Eisenbacteria bacterium (assembly GCA_035577985.1). Classification (NCBI taxonomy): domain Bacteria; phylum Candidatus Eiseniibacteriota; species Candidatus Eiseniibacteriota bacterium. The sequence goes on along the minus strand of DATJZY010000152.1, from coordinate 12,035 downwards.
GGCCGACTTCTTCTCGTTCGGCACCAACGACCTCACGCAGACGACGCTCGGGGTCTCGCGCGACGACGCGGCCAGATTCCTGACACCCTACGTCGCCGACCTCGAGATATATTCGCGCGATCCGTTCGAATCGATCGACCAGGACGGCGTGGGCGCGCTCATGCGCACCGCGGTCGAACGGGGCCGCAAGACGAAGCCCGCCTTGAAGCTCGGCATCTGCGGCGAGCATGGGGGTGATCCCGCCTCTGTCCGGTTCTGTGACACGGTCGGGTTGAGCTACGTGTCGTGCTCGCCGTTCCGCGTTCCGATCGCCCGACTGGCGGCTGCGCAGGCGCGGCTCACTAGGTAAATTTTGCCTACTCCCCGACCCGGTCTAAAGATCCGGGCACGGGCGGCCGACAAACAGGTGGGTTGGGGCGCAGACCCTTGGGCGCCGTACCCGGAGCGAGACAGGCGTAGGCATGCGTGGAGAGGCGCGGTTGTTCGGAGTGCTGGGAGATCCGGTGGAGCATTCGCTCTCGCCGGCCATGCACAACTCGGCCTTCGCGGCGCGTGGGATGCGCCACCTCTATCTGCGCTACCAGGTCCCGCTGGAGGCGTTGCCCGAGGCGCTGGACGAGGCCCGCACGCTCGACATGGGCGGCCTCAACCTGACGGTCCCGCTGAAGGAAGCCGCGCTGCCCCTCGTGGACGAGGTCACGGCCGAAGCCGAGCGCATCGGGGCCGTGAACACGATCGTACACCGCGACGGGCGCCTCGTGGGCGACAATACCGATGCGCGCGGATTCTTGCGCGCCATCATGAGCCGGGTCCGCCTCGAGCGCGCCCAGGTGGTGGTGATCGGCGCAGGGGGAAGCGCCCGAGCGGTCGGCACGGCGCTTGCGAGCGCTGGCTGCGATCGCGTGACCATCGCCAACCGCACCGTATCGCGAGCCCAGGAGCTCGCCGAGCGTCTCTCGGCCCTCGGCGGCGCGCGCGTCGCCGCCACCGGGCTCGACGCGCTCGAGGCCGCCGACGTGCTCGCCGGCGCGAGCCTCGTCGTGAACACGACGAGCACCGGCCTTTCGGCCGAAGGCATTGTGATCCGCCATACGATGACGCCCCGACATTGCCTCTTCATGGACCTCGTCTACGGGGCCGAGCCGACGCCGTTCCTGCGCGCGGCCACGCGCGCGCGGCGCCCCGCCCTCGACGGCACCGGCATGCTGCTGCACCAGGGCGCCCTCGCCTTCGAAGCCTGGACGGGGGAACCCGCGCCGCTCGACGCCATGCGCCGCGCCCTCGGACAGGCCGGCCTTCCGGTCGCCGACGCCAAGCCGTCGGCCGGACGGGGAGGGAACTGATGGCGTCCCGGCTCGGCGATCTGCTTCAGCGGCGCGGGGACCTCTCGGCGGAGCAGCTCGCGCACGCGCTCGTCGCCCAGCGCGAGCACTCGGGCGCGCTCGCGACCCACCTCATCAAGCTCGGGTTCATCTCCGAGGAGGACCTGCTCGCGATCCTCGAGCGCGAGTATCGCCTTCCGGTCGTCGATCCGGCTTCGCTGGAGATCCCGAAGGAGGTCCTCGCCCTCGTTCCGCAGGCGCTCGTCGGCAAGCACCACCTGATTCCGACGAGCCTCTCGCGGAACACGTTGACGCTCGTCATGGCCGACCCGTCGAATCTCGTCGCCATCAACGAGGTCAAGTTCCTCACCGGCTTCGACGTGAAGATCGCCGTCGCATCGCCGGCAGCCATCCAGGCAGCGATCGAGCGGCACTACAACAGCGACGCCAACTTCGACGACGTGCTCTCGCAGCTCGGCAACGAGAACGTCGAGGTCGTGCAGGACGAGGACGACGTCGACCTCGGCGAGCTCGAGAAGGCCACCGAGGAAGCCCCGGTCGTCAAGCTCGTCAACGCCATCCTCACCGACGCCATCCGCAAGCGGGCGAGCGACATCCACATCGAGCCGTACGAGAAGGCGCTCCGCGTCCGGTTCCGCGTCGACGGCATGCTCTACGAAATGATGCAGCCGCCGCTGCGGCTCAAGAACGCCATCACGTCACGCATCAAGGTGATGGCGCAGCTCGACATCGCCGAGCGCCGTCTGCCCCAGGACGGCCGCATCAAGATGAAGCTCACCGGCAACAAGGAGATGGACTACCGCGTGTCCGTTCTGCCGACGATGTTCGGCGAGAAGGTCGTGCTCCGGCTCCTCGACAAGTCGAACCTGCAGCTCGACATGACGAAGCTCGGGTTCGAGGAGGAAAACCTCCGCCACTTCAAGGAGGCGATCTACAAGCCGTTCGGCATGGTGCTCGTCACGGGTCCCACCGGCAGCGGCAAGACGACGACCCTCTACTCGGCCCTGGCCGAGCTGAACAAGGTGGCGAACAACATCTCGACTGCCGAGGACCCGATCGAGTTCAACCTGGCCGGCATCAACCAGGTGCAGATGCACGACGACATCGGGCTCAACTTCGCGGCCGCCCTGCGCGCCTTCCTGCGGCAGGACCCGGACATCATCATGGTGGGTGAGATCCGTGACTTCGAGACGGCCGAGATCGGCGTCAAGGCGGCGCTCACCGGCCACCTCGTGCTCTCGACGCTGCACACGAACGACGCGCCGTCGACGATCAACCGGCTCCTCAACATGGGCATCGAGCCGTTCCTCGTCGCCAGCTCCGTGAACCTGATCCTCGCCCAGCGGCTGGCGCGCGTCATCTGCTCGCACTGCAAGGAGGACGAACCGGTTCCGGTCGAGACCCTGCGCAAGATCGGGTGGACCGGCGAGCCCTTCGTTCCCCAGCACGGCACCGGGTGCGTCAACTGCGGCGGGACCGGCTTCCGCGGGCGCATCGCGCTCTACGAGGTGATGCCGATCGGGGACGCCCTGCGCGAGCAGATCCTCGCCGGCGGCACGGCCATCGACTTGAAGCGCGTGGCCGTCGCCCAAGGCATGGCGAGCCTCCGCCAGTCCGGCCTGGTCCACGTCGCACGCGGCACGACGACCATCGAGGAAGTCCTCCGCGTGACGATGGCCGACTGACGCAGGCGCTCGGCTGAACGTGGTGCGCGGGTGCGGGGGCTCCGGCTCCGCTCCGATTCGGCGCCGACGCTCGAGCAGGCACGAGCTTGCGTCGCAGCCGGCGCCTCATAGGCGCTCCACCGGCGCCCCAGCGCCCGCGCTTCCGAAGCTCGCACGTCGGCGTCGGGCGGCGGCGTCCGCCGTACAGGAATGTTGCCCGAGCGTTTCAAGAGCGAGGGATCGACGCAAAGCTGACGCATGTGCGGGCTCGCTTCGGAGCAAGCACGTGCAGCGCGGCGTGGCACGCAACCTGCTTTTCCGCCTGCGATGCCGTCCATCGAAGCCTTCCTGCGTGAAATGGTCGAGCGCGGTGCGTCCGACCTCCATTTGACCACCTCGAGCCCGCCGATGATCCGCCTCCACGGCGAGCTGCAGGCGATCGCGCATCCGCCGCTGACGGCGAGCGATACCAAGAACCTCGCCTACAGCCTGCTGACCGAAGGGCAGAAGAAGCGCTTCGAGGAAGAGGCCGAGCTCGACTTCTCGTTCGGGATCAAGGGCGTAGCCCGCTTCAGAGGCAACCTCTTCAACCAGAAGGGGTCCATCGGCGGGGCGTTCCGTACGATTCCCCATCAGACGCCACAGCTTCATCAGCTGGGTCTGCCGCCCGCGACCATCGAGATGACGAAGCTGCCGCGCGGCCTCGTGCTGGTCACGGGGCCCACCGGCAGCGGCAAGTCGACCACGCTCGCGGCCATGATCGACAAGATCAACCGTGAGCGACACGAGCACATCGTCTCGGTCGAGGACCCGATCGAGTTCGTCCACGAGCACAAGGGCTGCCTCGTGAACCAACGCGAGGTCTTCGCCGACACCCACAGCTTCGCGCAGGCGCTCAAGCACGTGCTGCGGCAAGACCCCGACATCGTGCTGATCGGCGAAATGCGCGACCTCGAGACGATCGAAGCCTCGCTGGTCGTCGCCGAGACCGGTCACCTGGTCTTCTCGACGCTGCACACGAACTGCGCCGTGCAGACCATCAACCGCGTCATCGACGTCTTCCCGCCCCACCAGCAGGCGCAGGTCCGCGCGCAGCTCTCGCTGGTCCTGCAGGCCGTGATCTCGCAGCAGCTGATCCCCCGCAAAGACGGGAAGGGCCGCTGCCTCGCCGCCGAAGTGATGATCCCGAACCCCGCCATCCGCAACCTCATCCGCGAAGAGAAGGTCCACCAGCTCTACTCGCAGATGCAGGTCGGGCAGTCGAAGTTCGGGATGCAGACCATGAGCCAGTCGCTGGTCGCGCTCGTGCAGCAGAACCTGATCTCCGTCGACGAGGCGCTCGGCCACGCGACGGAGCTCGAAGAGCTGCGCCAGATGCTCGGAATCAGTCGGACCCAGACGACGACACCCCAGCAGCCCGCAGCCCGGGCAGCCGGTCGCTAGCCGCAGGAAGGAGCCGTACCCATGCCGACCTATCGCTGGCAGGGCGTGTCGCCCAAGGGCGAGACGCTCAAGGGCGAGATGGAGGCGACGAGCCGCGAGGCCGTCATCATCCGTCTGCGCACGCAGCGCATTCAGCCGGTCCCGTCGAAGATCAAGGAGAAGGGCAAAGGGCTCGACAGGGAGCTCGCGCTTCCGAACTTCGGCGCACCGGTCAAGGCCCAGGACATCGTGATCTTCACGCGGCAGTTCGCGACCATGATCAACGCGGGCTTGCCGATCTTCCAGTGCCTGCAGATCCTCTCGACCCAGAGCGAGTCGAAGGTCTTCCGCAAGGTGATCTCGGAGATCAAGGACGACGTCGAGTCGGGCAGCACGCTCGCCGACGCGACCCGCAAGCACCCGAAGGTCTTCCCCGACCTCTACACGAGCCTCGTCCAGGCCGGTGAGATCGGCGGTATTCTCGACACGATCCTGCAGCGCCTCGCGAGCTACCTGGAGAAGGCCGCCGACCTCAAGCGCAAGATCAAGGGCGCGATGATCTATCCCGCGTGCATCGTCACCGCCGCGATCCTCGTCACGGCCGTGCTCCTCATCTGGGTGATCCCGGTCTTCGCCGACGTGTTCAAGAGCTTCGGCGCCCAGCTTCCGGCGCCCACGCAGTTCGTCATCAACCTCTCGAACTTCATGGTCGCCAACGTCTACTACCTGGCGTTCGTACCGGTGGCGGCGGTCTTCGCATTCCGCGCGGCGTATCGCACGGAGCAAGGGAACATGGTGATCGACAGGCTCCTGCTCAAGGCACCTGTCTTCGGGCAGCTCCTCCGGAAGTCGTCGGTGGCGCGCGTGACTCGCACCCTCTCGACCCTCGTTTCGTCCGGCGTGCCGATCCTCGATGCGCTCAGCATCACGGCCCGCACGGCAGGAAACAAGGTGATCGAGAAGGCGATTGCCGAGGCGCGGCAGAGCATCGCGAGCGGCCACACGATCGCCGACCCGCTCATCGCCAGCAAGGTGTTCCCACCGATGGTCTGCCAGATGATCTCGGTCGGTGAGACCACGGGCGCGCTCGATGCGATGCTCGGCAAGATCGCCGACTTCTACGACGCCGAGGTCGATCAGGCCGTGGCAAACCTCATGTCGATGCTCGAGCCGCTGGTGATCGTCTTCCTCGGCGTCGTCATCGGTGGCCTCGTCATCTCCATGTACCTGCCGATCTTCAACCTGGGAGCGGTAATTCAGTGACCATTGTCGTCGTAGCAGTGGCGCTCGTCATCTATGCGTCGCCCGCCGCGCTGGCCGCCCGACCGGAGCTAGCACGAAAACCAATGCAACCACGCGGGGTTCTGTCGCCCTGCTGGAACGGCCGCCGTCGGCATCGGGCTTGCTGCTAATCCCAAAACGCCGAGAGGACGGCGACACATCATACCCAATAGGGAGGACGGAAATGCGCAGTCTCGCCAAAGTGAAGAAGAAGAAGCAGAAGGGTTTCACGCTGATCGAGCTCCTGGTCGTGGTGGCCATCATCGGCATCCTGGCCGCCATCGCCATCCCGCAGTTCGCCGCGTACCGGCAGCGGGGATTCCGCAGCCGCATCGTGTCGGACGTGCGTAACGCCGCGACCGGCATGGAGGCCCTCTTCGTCGACAACAGCAGCTACGCCGCGGTGAACGCGACGTGCTCGAACCTGCCCGGCTTCGCGGTGTCGGCGGGAACGACCCTTGCCTGCACGGGCACGGCCACGGCGTTCACGGTGACCGGGACCAACGCCGGCGCCCCGGGTTACACCTGCACCTGGAACAGCGCGTCTTCGCCGCCGCTCGTCTGCGCGTAAGCCGTCGAATGACGACGGAGAGGAGAACTACAATGCGAAATCACACAATCAAGCGTCAGAAGCAGACGGGCTTCACCCTGATCGAGCTCCTGGTCGTGGTGGCGATCATCGGCATCCTGGCCGCCATTGCGATCCCGCAGTTCGCAGCGTACCGTCAGCGCGGCTTCCGTAGCCGGATCGTCTCGGACGTCCGGAACGCCGCGACCGGTATGGAAGCCCTCTTCGTAGACAACAGCAGCTACGCTGCGGTGAACGCGACGTGCTCGAACCTGCCCGGCTTCTCGGTGTCGGCTGGTTCCGTCCTCGCCTGCACGGGCACAGCGACCGCCTTCACGGTCACCGGGACCAACGCCGGCGCTCCGGGTTACACCTGCACCTGGAACAGCGCCAGCAGCCCGCCGCTCGTCTGCGCGTAAGATCAGACCACAGACCTGCGACGTAGAGGAAAAAGAAAATGCTCAAGCAGACTAATCTGAAGCGTCAGAAGCAGACCGGCTTCACGCTGATCGAGCTCCTGGTCGTCGTTGCAATCATCGGCATTCTCGCCGCGATCGCGATCCCGCAGTTCGCTGCCTACCGGCAGCGTGGGTTCCGCAGCCGGATCGTCTCGGACGTCCGGAACGCTGCGACGGGCATGGAGGCCCTCTTCGTCGACAACAGCAGCTACGCGTCGGTCAACGCCACGTGCTCCAACCTGCCGGGCTTCTCCGTCTCGGCCGGCACGACCCTCGCCTGCACGGGAACGGCGACCGCGTTCACGGTCACCGGGACCAACGCGGGCGCTCCGGGCTACACCTGCACCTGGGACAGCTCGGCCTCGCCGCCTCTTACCTGCGCCTGATCCGACCTGATCCGTACGAACCCGACGGGGGATGGACGCAACGTCCATCCCCCGTTTGCGTTTTAGCGCCGTCGATTGACGGCCGATACTCCGAACGATAGCCGTGAACGCACTCCTGGCCGTCATGACTCCCGATCCCGCGACCGCCGAGCTCGGCGGCTGGTTTCTGGGTGTGATCGCCTTCTGCATGGGCGCCTCGATCGGGAGCTTCCTCAACGTCTGCATCCACCGGATCCCCGAGGACGAGTCGATCGTGCGTCCCGGGTCGCGGTGTCCCAAGTGTCGGACGCCGCTGGCGTGGTACGACAACGTGCCGCTGCTGTCGTGGGTGCTCCTGCGGGCGCGCTGCCGGCGCTGCGGCGTGCGGATCGCGGCCCGCTATCCGCTGGTCGAGCTCGCGACCGGCGGGCTCGCGCTCCTGGCGCTCTGGCGGCTCGGTCCGACCCCGGCCGCCCTGGTCGCCTTCGCGTTCACCGCGGCGCTGCTCCTCATCACCTTCATCGACTTCGACCACTTCTTCATCCCCGACGAGGTGAGCCTGCCGGGCATCCTCATCGGCCTCGCCGCCTCGTGCCTGCCCTCGGGCATCGGGCTCGCGAACGCCGTCCTGGGGGCGGCGCTCGGGGGCGGTATCCTGTGGCTCGTCGCGTGGGGCTACGAGCGCACGACGGGCACCGAGGGCATGGGCTTCGGCGACGTGAAGCTGCTCGCCATGATCGGCGCGTTCGTCGGCTGGCAGGCGATCCCGACGGTGTTGATCGTCGCGTCGATCGCGGGCTCGTTCGGCGGCGTGCTCGCGATCTTCGGTCCGCGCGGCCGCCGCGCGCTCGCGCGCGTGCGCCATCGCCTCGGCTGGCGCGCGGTCGGCCCCTTCGTACGGCGTGCGGCGCGTCGCACGGCGATTCCCTTCGGACCATTCCTCGCGCTCGGCGCAGTCGTCGCGCTCTACCTGCCGCTGTTCTCGCTGCCGTTCACGCTCTCGGCGTGAGCGTCCCGTTGCGTCAGCTCGCACGCGCCGCTACCTAGGCTCCCGCACGCGACGCCCCGCCCCGCCGACGTGCTCCGGAAGGAGGCATGCATGCAGGGGCGACGCGGCACGACGCTGCTCGAAGCCGTGATCGCGCTCGCGCTCGGGAGCATCGTGGCGGCCACGGCCTCGGCGCGCCTGGCGACGATCGCGTCCGCGCTCGAGCTCGCGTCGAGCGCACGCGGTCTCGGGCAGGCGCTACGCATGGTCCGGGCACAGGCGATCGCCGAGGGCGCGGCGCTGGACGCCACCTTCGACGCTGCGAGCGGCACCTGGTCGATCCAGGACGCGGGGGGTGCGACACGCTCGACCACGGCGCTGCCGGCCCCCGTCGGCTTCGCGTCGCTGCCCGTGCGCCGGCGCATCCGCTTCGGGTCGACGGGCACGGCGGAAAACGGGACCGTCGTCCTCGCCGCCGACGGGCGCGACGCCAGCATCATCGTCAATCAACGCGGCCGCGTCCGGCTGCAGTGACCATGCGCGGCTCGTCGATCGTCGAGGTGCTGGTCGCCCTGGCGCTCGCCGCCGTGGCCGCGGGTGGGCTCGCCGCCACGGCGGGAACCAGCGTGCGGGCGCTCGTGCAGGCCGGCCGCGACGCCGCCGCGCTGACGCTCGCCACCGAGCGCCTCGAGACGTTGCGCGCGGGCCCGCGTGCCGACGGCGTCGATTCGACCGTGGCGTCCGACGGCGCGACGTTCTCGCGGACGTGGGCCGTGTCGGCGGGTCGCGGCCGGCCCGACCAGCTCGCCACGAGCGTCACGTGGGGCCCCCATCGCCTCGATCTCGAGACCGAGGTCTGGCCATGACGCACCGAGCGCGCCGAGCTCGGGGAACGATGCTCGTCGAGCTGTTGGCCGGCCTCACCCTGGGTGCGCTCGTCCTCGCGGTCGCGATGACCGCCACCGCCAGCGGCGTGCGCCTCCTCTCGCGGCTGTCGCTCCACGCCGAGGTCGACGACACCGCGCAGCTCGCGGTAGAGGCGTTCCTGTTCGACGTGCGCCGCGCCGGCGACGACCCGCGCGCCGCCGGTGTCGCGCCGCTGGCCGAGGCGCTCGCCGACCGTCTCACCCTGCACGCCGACCTCGACGGTGACGGGATCGTCGATGATGCATCGGAGGAAGTGACCGCGTACGCCTGCAACCTCGCGGCGCGCGGGCTCTCGCGCATCATCGGCAACCAATCGCTCCCGCTGGCGAACGACGTCGTCGGCTGTGGATTCGCCTACGCCGACGAGACCGGCGCCGCCCTCGTCGTTCCCCCCGCCGGACTCGACGCCGCCGCGCGCGCCCGCGTCCGTCTCGTCACGCTCGATCTGGCGTTGCAGCCGGCGGGATCGAGCACGCCCGCGATGCGGCGCTTCGCAACCGCCGTCAGGGTGGTGCCATGAGGCGACCTCGTGGCAGCGTCGTCCTGCCCGTCGCGCTGGTCGTGCTGGTGATCGCGACGGTGCTGTCCGCCGGCCTCGCCGAGGTGACGCGAACGGAGCTCGTGATCGGACGCCATCGCCGCGTCGCCGCGGCGGCGCTGGCCGCAGCCGACGCGTGCCTCGCGCGCGTCGTCTCCGTGCTGCCCGCGGGTTGGGACTTCCGGCCTGCCCTGGCCGGCGCCGACGGCGTGCTCGGCACGGCCGACGACGGCGCGGTCCCGGCGCCCGCCGGGTGCACCGCGAATCTGCGCCCCGGTCCCCTCGATGCCGCTCGTCCAACCCTCGACGTCGCCGCCTCCGCGGCGGGCGGCGCCCGGGCGCTGCGCGCGACGATGGGCCGAGCCGCAGGCATCGGCGCGCAGAGCCTCGTGTGGATCACGGACCCCACCCGACTGGGCAGCGTCACGGGGACGCTCGCGCTCGATGCGAACGATCCCGCCCGACCCGATGCTCCGGCGCTCGCCGGCATCGCGGGTCCCGCCGACGCGAGCGTCATCGACGCGTGGCTCGTCGCCGTACCCGGTGTGTCGTCGGCCGCCGGAACCGGCGCGCCGCTCTACGCGCCGGCCCCGCCATTCGCCGAGCTCGAGGCTCGCATGGTCGCTCTGGGCGCCGCGCCCATCTTCGTGTCGAGCCCTCCGCCCGCACCGGCGACGGTGACGCTCGCGTCCGGTGATCTCGTCCTCGACGTCGGCGGCGCGGGGGCCGGCGTGCTGGTCGTGCAGGGTCGCCTGGACATCCGAGCAAACTTCTCCTTTAGTGGTGTCGTGGTCGCGGGGGGCGGTCTGGTGGTCGCGAGCGGCGCCAGGTTCGACCTGGCGGGGACTCTCTGGCTCGGCGCCGCCGCGGGCGCGCCCGCGCTCGACGTCGCCGGCACCGTCACCGTCCGGCACGACGTCGCTGCGCTCGGCGCGGCCGAGGCCCTCGTACCGCTTCCGCGGCGCGCGCGGGCCGTCGGAATGCAGGACATCTGACCGTGCCGAGCATCCTCATCATCGACAGCGACGACGAATCGGTACGGTCGATGTCGGACCTCCTCGCGACGCGCGGTTTTGCGGTCGAGGCCGCGACCAACGGCGAGACCGCGTTGGCCATGCTCGAGCGCCGGCGCCCGGACGTCGTCCTGCTCGACGTGAGCATGCCCACCATGGACGGTATGGAGGTGCTCGATCGCATCCGCGCCAACCCGCAGCTCGCATCGACGCCCGTCGTGATCGTAACGGCCAGGAAGGGCGACGACGACGTCCTGGCGGGCTACAAGTTCGGTGCCGACTACTATCTCACCAAGCCGGTGACGCCGCGGCGGCTCCTGCGCGGCATCGGCCTGGTGATGGGTCGCGAGTTTCCGGAGTAGCGCAGCTTGCAGCGCGCCGAGCGGCCGGGCTACAGCCACCCTGCCCGTGTCGCTCCTCATCACATTCGAAGGCATCGAAGGCTCCGGAAAGTCGACGCACGCGCGCACCCTGGCGGCACACCTCCGTCGTGGCGGGCGAACGGTCCTGGAGACGCGCGAGCCGGGCGGTACGGCCGCGGGCGCGGCGATGCGCCGCCTCCTGCTCGGCGACGAGGCGACGCCGCTCGTGCCGCTCGCCGAGCTGCTGCTCTACTGCGCGGACCGTGCCCAGCACGTGGCGGAGGTGATCCGGCCGGCGCTGGCGGCCGGGACGATCGTCGTCTGCGACCGCTTCTCCGATTCCACGATCGCGTATCAGGGCTATGCGCGGGGTCTCGACCTCGATCTCGTACGGGCGCTCGACGCCCACGCGCGCACGGACGTCACCCCGTGGCTCACGTTCCTCCTCGACTGCCCGGTCGCGACGGGCCTCGCGCGCGCGAAGGCCCGTGGCACACCCGGCGACCGCTTCGAGCGCGAGGCGGCCCGCTTCCACGAACGCATCCGCGACGGCTTCCGCCACCTGGCCGCGGCGGAGCCCGACCGCATCGTCGTCGTCGACTCGACCGCCGACGCCCGCTCCGTCGACCACCAGATCGCCACCGAAACCGACCGCCGCCTGGAGCGCGCGTGAGCGCGCGACGGCCGTCCGGCGGGTGCGCCCCGCGCACCCGCTCTCACCGGAGCGCGCGTGAGCGCGCGACGGCCATCGGAGGCGGGTCGCTTCTCCCACATCGTCGGGCACGAGCGCGTGCTGCAGCAGCTCCGTGCGTCGGTCGCATCGAACCGGCCCGCGCACGCCTACCTCCTCTCGGGCCCGCCCGGCATCGGCAAGCGCACGGTCGCTGCGGCGTTCGCGGCGGGGCTTCTGTGCGAAGCGCCGGCGAACGGCGACGCCTGCGGGCGCTGCAACCAGTGCACGCGCGTCGCCGCCGAGACCCATCCAGACCTCGTCATGGTGCGGCGCGAAGAGGGGCGGCGTGACATCCGCACCGAGCAGGCGCGCGAAGTGACGCGCTGGCTGACGCTCCGGCCGCTCATGGCCGAGCGCAAGGTGGCCGTCATCG
>DATJZY010000151.1 GCA_035577985.1 Candidatus Eisenbacteria bacterium | reverse complement strand
CTCCGCGGCGCGCAGGATCTCCGCCTCCGTCAGGTTCTTGTTGATGACCCGCCGCATGCGCTCCGATCCCGCCTCCGGCGCGACGGTGACGGAGCGGTTCCCGCCGGCGCCGATCGCGCGCGCCAGCGCCGGCGTGATGAGGTCCGCCTTGAGCGACGAGGGCGACGCCCGTCCGCCCGCGTCGGCGACCTCCTGGCAGAGCGCGGCGATGCCGGGGAAGGTCGCCATCTCCGCACCGACGAGCCCGATGGTGCGGCGCTCGTCGAGGCCGCGGCGGATCGTCGCGCGAAGCGCGTCGGGGCTGCGGTAGCGGACGGGCCGGTACATGAAGCCGGCGGCGCAGAAGCGGCAGCCCCACTCGCAGCCGCGGCTCGCCTCGACCACGGCCATGTCGCCGAAGACGGCCTCGCCGGTGAGGATCTCCGTGCGCGTGGCAAAGCCGTCGAGCCGCTCCACGTAGCGGCGCACGACGCGTCCCGTCCCGCCGCCTGCGTGGCCCATGCCCGCCAGGCAGCCGTCGGCGGCGTAGCGCGGCTCCCAGCGGTCGGGCCGATAGGCGCCGGCGACCTCCTCGGCGCGTGCGAGGCGTCCGTCGCGGGTGGCGTCGCCGGCGGCCGCCCGCGCGACGAACTCCGGGAGCATCTCCTCGGCCTCGCCGATGAGGAAGAGGTCGACGAACTCCGCCAGCGGCTCGGGGTTGAGGAAGGTCGCCGGCCCGCCCGCCATGACGAGCGGTGCGTCGCTCCGGCGCTCGACCCGCCACAGCGGGAGCCCCGATAGGCGCAGACAGTCGAGCACGTGAATGTAGTCGGTCTCGAACGAAATCGAGAAGGCAATGACGTCGAAGTCGGCGAGCGGCCGATCCTGCTCGAACGAGCGCAGCGTGCGCGGCCACTCGTCGCGCGGGCCGTCGGGCAGGAAGGCGCGATCGGCCGTCACGCGCGCGTCCTCGGCCAGGAGGCGATACACCGCCTGGAAGCCCAGGTTCGCCATCCCGACGGGGTAGGTGTTCGGGTAGACGAGGCACACCGACAGCGAGCCGCCCGGTCCCGGAACGAAGCGGCGCCGCTCGGCCTCGAGCCGTCGAGCCCGCTCCGACGAGGGTCGTCCCACGGAGGCAGACCTTAGTCGCCACCGCGGAGCGCCTCAAGCCGCTGCGCTACTCCGCCCCGCGGCGCAGGAACGTCGGGATGTCGTACTCGTCGTCGCGCTCGCGCGGCTCGGCCGCGGCCGGCCGTCGCGGCGCCGCCCCCCGATCGGGCCCGGCGACCGGCGGCTCCTGATTGCGGCGCTGCCAGGTGGGCACGTCGAGCTCGTCGTCGACGATGCGTCCCATCTGCCGCACCGGACGTCCGTCCCCCGCCGGGCGCGCGCCACTCGTCTCGGCCGTCCCTGGCCGGGGCGCGTGGTGCTTCGCGGCCGGCTCGCCGAATCCCGTCGCGATGACGGTGATCCGCACCTCGTCGCCCATCGACTCGTCGATGACGGCGCCGAAGATGATGTTCGCGTCCGGGTCGGCCTCTTCCTGGATGAGCGTCGCGGCCTCGTTGACCTCGTGGAGGGTCAGATCGGGGCCGCCGGTGATGTTGATGAGCACGCCGCGCGCGCCCTCGATCTTCACGTCTTCCAGCAGCGGGCTCGAGATCGCACGCTGGGCGGCCTCGATGGCTCGGTTCTCGCCCGACGCGAGCGACGCACCCATCATCGCCATGCCCATCTCGCTCATGATGGCGCGAACGTCGGCGAAGTCCAGGTTGATGAGGCCGTGGACCGTGATGAGATCGGCGATGCCGCGCACGGCCTGCAAGAGGACGTCGTCCGCCTTGCGGAAGGTCTCGAGGATGGAGGAGTTCCGTCCGGCGACCGAGAGCAGGCGCTGGTTCGGGATCGCGATCAGGGTGTCGACGTTCGCCTTCAGCTCGCGCAAGCCATCTTCGGCCTGCTTGCCCCGCTGGCGACCCTCGAACGTGAACGGCTTGGTCACGACCCCGACCGTGAGCGCGCCGGATTCCTTGGCGATGCGCGCCACGATGGGCGCGGCGCCCGTGCCCGTTCCGCCGCCCATGCCGGCGGTGACGAACACCATGTCGGCGCCCTCGACGTACTGGCGGATGCGCTCGAGATCCTCCTCGGCCGCCTGTCTGCCGACGATCGCCTTGCCGCCGGCGCCGAGGCCGCGCGTCAGCTTCTCGCCGAGCTGCATCTTCACGGTGGCGAGGTTCGCGCGCAGCGCCTGCGCGTCGGTGTTGGCGGCGATGAAGTCGACTCCGGGGAGCCCCGCCGCGATCATGGTGTTGACCGCGTTGCCTCCGCCTCCCCCGACCCCCACCACCTTGATGCGGGCACCCTCACTGGGCTCGACGTACTCGATCATCCACCACCTCCCGGCGCCCCCGCCGAAACGAACTCGTCCGCTCTAGAAGAACTCCCGCAGCCACTCTACTACCCGGTGCCGAGCTCGTTCGATCGACCCCTGCACCACACTACCCTTCCGCCCGCCCGGTTGCGCGTACCGCTTGAGTCCGTGCAGCACGAGGCCGACGGCAGTCGCATACATTGGGCTCGCCACGACGTCAACCAAACCGGAGAGATGGAGCGGCAATCCGAGCCGCACCGGCGTCCGGAAAACGCGCTCCGCGAGGTCGGTCATGCCGGTCAGCACCGCGCCGCCGCCGGTCAGCACGACGCCCGAGGTGAGCAGACCGTCGCATCCGGCGCGTTCGATCTCGCCGCGCACGAGCGCGAGCATCTCTTCGGCGCGTGGCTCGATCACCATCGCGAGCGCGCGCGGCGAGAGCTTCTGCGCCGGCCGTCCGCCGATGCCCGGCACCTCGATCGCGAGGTCGTTCGCGCCCGCCGTGGTGACCGCGGAGCCACAGCGCTGCTTCAAGCGCTCCGCCTCCGAGAACGGCGTGCGCAGCGCCGCCGCGAGGTCGTTGGTGACGTGCCCGCCGCCGACCGGCAGCACCGCCGTGTGCCGGATGGCGTCGTTGTCCACGACCGTGAGCGAGGTCGTGCCGGCGCCGATGTCGATGAGCAGCACGCCGAGCTCGCGCTCCTCGGGCGTGAGCACGGCCTCGGCCGCCGCGAGCGGCCCGCCGAGCACGTCCTGCACCACCAGCCCCGAGCGGTTGCAGCATTTGACGAGGTTCTGTCCCGAGCTGATCGCCCCGGTGACGATGTGGACGCGCGCCTCCAGGCGCACGCCGGCCATCCCGACCGGCTCCTTGATACCGTCCTGGTCGTCGACGATGAACTCCTGCGGCAGGACGTGCAGGACCTCGCGATCGGTGGGGAGCGCGACGGCGCGCGCCGCCTCGACCGAGCGGTCGACGTCGTCGATCTCGACCTCGCGCTTCTTCACCGCCACCACGCCGTGGCTGTTGAAGCCCTTGATGTGGCTCCCGGCCGATCCCGCGACGACGTTGCGGATCTCGCACCCCGCCATCAGCTCGGCTTCGTCGACCGCCTTGCGGATCGCCTCGACGGTCGACTCGATGTTGACGACCGTGCCCTTCTTGAGCCCGCTCGACGCGGCCGTGCCGATCCCGGTGATCTCGACGCCGTCGTCGTTCACCTCGGCCACGATGACACCGATCTTGTACGTCCCTATGTCGAGACCCACCACGACCGGATTCCGTTTCGCCATCCTCATCACGCCCCCGTCGCCACCCGCGCACCCCTGGTGCCGGTCTTCGGTGTCGTTCTCGTGCCCGCCTTCGGTTCCGGCTTCGGCGCGCGCACGGCGGGCCGCGTGCGCAGGATCACCTCGTCGTCGAAGAGACAGCTCACGCTGCGGAGCTCCCCCTCGCGTCCCGCCCAGCGCGGCAGCACCTCCGCCAGGCGGGCGAGCTTCTCGTCGTACTCGCCCCAGCCGATCTCGATCGGCAGCGCCGGTCGCATCGGCAGCAGCGTGAGACCGCGCGCGCGATCGACGTGCACCTCCGAGGCGACCCCGATCTGCGGGTAGCGCTCGGCGTGACGCAGGAGCGCCAGCGCGCGCCGCACGGCGCGCGGGCCGAACGCCTCGCTGCCGGCGAGATCCGCGCGGCCGAGCCCGGTCACGTACGGCAGGTCGTAGGTCGTGCCAGCGACGACCGGCGCGAAGATCCGCCCGTTGGCCGCCAGGAAGTAGAGCCCGGGCTCCTCGTCCGCCACCGCGAGGACGGCGACCGGCCGGTGCTCGCGCACCTGGATCACGATGCGGTTCGGCAGCTCGCGCCGCACGATCGCGGAGCGCACCCAGCCGTACGTGAGGAGCCGCGTCTCCGCGTCCTCCACGTCGATGTCCCAGATGTTCATGCCGCGCTCGATGCCCGAGAGCGACCGGAGGGCCTCCTCGCCGAGCTGGCCGCGGTGGCGAACGGCGACCTCGCGCACCGCGAAGTACGGATGCGTGCGCGCGATCGCGCGCGCGTAGGGCAGACCCAGCAAGCCCACGACCCCGAGGACGGCGGCGCCGAGCGCCCACCGCAGCGCGAGCCGCACCCGCGCCGGGTCGATCGTCACGCGAGGGCCCGGACGCGCCTGCCGGCGCCGTCCGGCCTTGCGGCTCACCAGCTGCCGATCAGTCGAACCTCGGGCTCCAGCCATACCCCACTACCCTCCCAGACCACCCGCTGGGCCTGCTGCATCAATGCCTGCACGTCGGCCGCACGCGCCTCGCCGTCGTTCACGATGAAGTTCGCGTGCGCGTCCGAGACGCGCGCCCCACCAACCCGCACCCCCTTCAACCCAGCGGCTTCGACGAGCCGCCCGGCATGGTCGCCGGGCGGGTTCTTGAAGATCGAGCCCGCGTTCGCCGATCCGTGCGGCTGGCTCGCCGTCCGCCGCGCACGCGCGTCCTCCATGCGGGCACGCACGCGCTCCGCGGCTTCGGCGCGCAGCCGGAAGCGCACTGCCGTGACGACCACACCCGCCGGCAGCGCCGTGCGGCGATACGTGAAGGCGAGCTCGTCGCGACCGATGCGGCGGACGCGTCCGCTCGCGTCGACCGTCTCGACCTCGTCCACGGCGTCGGCGACCTCGCCGCCGTAGGCGCCGGCGTTCATGAAGAGCGCCCCGCCGACCGTGCCGGGAATCCCCTCGGCGTATTCGAGCCCGCCCAGGCCGCGTTGCGCGGCGTCGCGTGCGAGCCGACCGAGCTGGACGCCCGCGCCCGCCTCGACGCACGGCGCGTCCCACGCGACGTGCCGGAATCCCGCGCCGAGCCGCACGACGATGCCGCGGATGCCGCCGTCGCCGACCAGCAGGTTCGATCCGCCGCCGAGCATCGTCGCTGCGGTGGAGTGCTCCGCCGCGAGTCGCAGCACGGCGCCGAGCTCCTCGGCCGTGTCGGGCGATACGAGCACGTCGGCGGGGCCGCCGATGCGAAACGAAGTGTAGCGCGCCAGCGGCTCGTTCGTCCGAACGCGTCCGGGGACGGCGGCCTCGAGAGCACGGACGAGCTCGGGATCGACGGTCATGCGCTCAGTGCACCGCGGGGATGGGCGCGCCCGCGCGCAGCAGGCCCAGGAGCTCGTCCCCGCTCTTGTGGACGTCGCCCGCGCCGAGCGTCAGCACGAGGTCGCCCGGCCGCACGATCTCGAGGAGCGCCTCGGCAAGGCGGTCGCGACCCGGTACGAAGCGGACGTCCAGGTGACCGCGGCGCTTCAGCGCCTGGTAGAGGTTCTCGCCCGTGACCCCGTCGATGCGGTCCTCGCCGGCGGCGTAGATCTCCGTCAGCAGGAGCACGTCGGCGTCGTCGAACACGGACAGGAAGTCGTCGAAGAGGTCGCGGGTGCGCGTGTAGCGGTGCGGCTGGAAGGCCACCACCAGGCGGCGCGCGAACCCCTCGCGCGCGGCGCGCAGCGTGGCGCGGATCTCCTCGGGATGATGCCCGTAGTCGTCGATGACCAGGATCTCGCGCTCCTCGCCGCGGACCTCGAACCGCCGGTGCACGCCGCCGAACTCTTCGAGCGCGTGGGCGGCGATGCGCCACGGAATGCCGAGGTCGTCGGCGACGGCGATCGCCGCGAGCGCGTTGAGCGCGTAGTGGCGGCCCGGCATGTGGAGGCGCACCGGCCCGAGCCGGTGGTCCCCACGCCACACCTCGAAGAGGGTCTCCATGCCCTCGACGCGCAGATCGCGCACCTGCCAGTCGGCGTCGCTCGAAGTCCCGTAGGTGACGTAGCGCTTGTTCATCTTCGGGAGCATCGCGCGGACGTTCACGTTGTCGATGCAGAGCACCGCGAGCCCGTAGAACGGGACGCGCTGCACGAACTGGAGGTAGGCCGCCTTCACCTTCTCCATGTCGCCGAAGTAGTCGAGATGCTCGGGGTCGATGTTGGTGACGATCGCGTAGATCGGCGAGAGCATGAGGAAGCTGCCGTCGCTCTCGTCGGCTTCGGCGACCAGGAATTCGCCCTGTCCCAGGCGGGCGTTCGTGCCGAGCGTCCGCACCTTGCCGCCGACGACGACCGTCGGGTCGCGACCCGCCTCGCGCAGCACGGCGGCGACGAGCGACGTGGTGGTCGTCTTCCCGTGCGTACCGGCGATCGCGAGGCCGGTCTTCATGCGCATCAGCTCGGCCAGCATCTCGGCGCGCGGGATGACGGGAATCTTCAGCTCGCGCGCGCGCACGACCTCCGGGTTCGAGAAGGTCACGGCGGACGAGATGACGAGGACGTCGACGTCCTCGTCGATGTGCGTTCCCTCGTGTGCCCCGACACTGATGCGGGCGCCGAGCCGCTCGAGCCGCCGCGTGGTCTCGCTCTCGGCGAGATCGGAGCCCGACACGCCATAGCCGAGCGTCAGCAGCACCTCCGCGATGCCACTCATGCCGATGCCGCCGATGCCGACGAAGTGCACACGGCGCCTCGGCCCACCGTTCATGACGTTCGTCCCATACAGCGACCTAAGCGGCCACCCTGTCCACCCAGCCAGCCCGGCCACGATGGGTGTGCCTTACAGAAGCGTCATCGCGTCTTCAAGGGGACGCGGGGCTTTCGACCGAGGCGCAGACGTCGGCGACGCGCAGGGCGGCGTCTGGGCGACCGGCCGCGCGCGCCGCGGCCGCCATGGTGGCGCGCGCGGCGGTGTCGCCGAGCAGGCGGCCGAGGACGTTCGCCAATCGTTCGCCGTCGAGCTCGGCGTCCAGGATCATCTCGGCCGCTCCGGCGCGCACCAGCACCGCGGCGTTGTGTCGCTGGTGGTCGTCGGCGGCATATGGGTAGGGCACGAGGATCGATGGCAGGCCGCGGGCGGTGATCTCGGCGCAGCTCATGGCGCCCGCCCGGGCGACCACGAGATCCGCCGCGGCATACGCCGCGCCCATGTCGTCGACGAAGGGCTCGACCTTCGCCGCAATCCCGAGGCGGCGGTAGCCCGCGACGACCGCCTCGCAGTCGGCCGTCCCGGTCTGATGGTGGATGCGAAGACCGGGCACGCGGCCACCGAGGCGCCCGATCGCGTCGACGGCGGCTTCGTTCAGGCGGTGCGCCCCCTGGCTGCCTCCGAAGACGAGGAGCCCCGGCGCCGACCCCGGGACGGCGGGCGCGTCGAGCACGCGCTGGCGCACGGGATTGCCGGTGTGGGTCCATCGGCCCGCCGGGAAGAAGGACGCCGCCTCCGCGAACCCGAGGCACACGCGCTGTGCCAGGCGGCCAAGCGCGCGGCTCGCGACCCCGGGGATCGTGTTCTGCTCGAGCAGGACGACCGGGGTGCGGCGCAGCCGGGCTGCGACCACCATCGCCACCGAGGCGTAGCCGCCGACCCCGACGACGACCGACGGACGCAGCTCGCCGAGGAGCCCGCGCGCCGCGGCGACGCCGCGCGCGGTCGCGGCGAGGCCGCGCAGCCCGCGCACGACGCCGCCGCCGCGAACCTGCGCGCCGGGCACGAGCCGCAAGGGAAAACCCGCCGCCGGCACGGCCCGAACCTCGATGCCCGCCTGCGTGCCGACGAACGTCACCGTGCGACCCCGCGCGCGCAGGGCCTCGGCGAGCGCGATGCCGGGGAAGAGATGCCCGCCCGTACCGCCGCCCGCGATGACGATCCCGGGGCGGACGGGCCCCGTCATCCCGCCTCGCGCGCCAGCGCCAGGAGGACGCCCACCTCGCCCAGCACGATCATCATCGCCGATCCCCCGTAGGAGATGAACGGGAGCGCCAGCCCCTTGGTCGGCAGGCAGCCGAGCACGACGCCGATGTTGAGAACGCCCTGCAGGACGATCAGCACGGTCGTCCCGAAGGCGAGCAGGCTCGCGAACGGATCGGGATGCCGGGCGGCGATGCGGAGCCCGCGCGCGCCGACCACCACGAACAGGAGCACGACCACGCACGCCCCGACGAGCCCGAACTCCTCGCCGATGACCGAGAAGATGAAGTCCGTGTGCGCGGCGGGCAAGAAGAACATCTTCTGCTCGCTCTGTCCGAGCCCGACCCCCGACACGCCGCCCGACCCGAACGCGATGAGCGACTGCTGGAGCTGGAAGCCGAGGCCCTGCGGATCCTTCGTGTAGTCGAGGAAGGTGAGAAAGCGCGTCAGGCGATAGGGCTCCATGATCACGACCCAGGCGAGGCCGGGGAGCGCGACGCTCCCGAGCAGCGCGAGGTGCCGGAAGCGGGCCCCGCCGACGAGCAGCATGAGGGCCAGGATCGCGATCACGAGCGCCGCGGTGCCGAAGTCGGGCTCGAGGAGCGAGAGCCCGGCGACCAAGCCGACCACGAGGCAGTGCGGGAGGACGCCGAACTGGAACTCCTTCACGCGCTCGCCCTTCCGCACGAGCGAGCACGCGAGGTACAGGACGACGGCGAACTTCGCGACCTCCGACGGCTGGAACGACAGGGGCCCGAGCGGGAACCACCGCTGCGCGCCGCCCCGCCGGGCGCCGATGCCGGGGATGAGCACCGCCAGCATGAGCGCCACGGCGACGGCGAGCAGCGGGTACGCGAGCTGGCGATAGCGCTCGGACGGCACGCGCGACGTGATCGCCGCCGCCACGATCCCGAGCCCGACCGAGATGACGTGCTTGCGAAAGAAGTGCATCGGGTCGCCCGTCGTCGTCTGGCCGAAGAAGTACGAGACGTTGAAGACCATGACCGCGCCGAGTCCGACCAGCGATGCGACGCTCAGGACCAGCCATGGGTCCGGCCCGAAGTTCACCACCAGGCGCGGGCGCTGGTTGGCGAGCGGACCGCGGAAGGTCGGCCGCGGGCCCGCGGCGGCATTCAGTGTCTCGGCTCCCGTCATGTCCCCCTCCTCCTACCCCAACGCCTCGACTGCTGCGGCGAACGCCCGCCCCCGCTCCGCGTAGTCGGTGAACTGATCGAAGCTCGAGCACGCCGGCGCGAGCAGCACCGTGTCGCCGGGCTCCGCGCACGCGCTCGACGCCGCGACGGCGGCGGCGAGCGTCGGCACCGCATCCACCGGGACGCCGGCCGTGGCGAGCGCCGCGGCGATCTGCTCGCGCGCCGTCCCGAACACGAACGCCCGGCGCACCCGGCCGCGCGCCGCGGTCGCGAGCGGCGCGTAGCTGCCGCCCTTGTCGACGCCGCCCGCGAGCAGGACAACGTGGCCGTCGAACGATTCGAGGCTCCGCACCGCCGCACCCACGTTCGTCGCCTTCGAGTCGTCGTACCAGCGCACACCGCGACGCTCGGCGACGAGCGTCAGCCGGTGCGCGAGCGGCGTCATCCCGTCGATCGCCTGCTGTACGGCCGCCGGCGAGGCGCCCGCCAGGCGCGCGGTCGCGACCGCGGCGAGGATGTTGTCGACGTTGTGGCGCCCGGCGAGCCGCGTGCGGGAGAGATCGTAGCGCTCCGCCGGCGCGCCCTCGAGCCGGAGGACGACCGCGCCGCCCTCGATCGAGGCCCCCCAGGGATGCGGCGTCGTCCCGAACGTCACGACGCGTGCGCGCAGGCGCGGCGCAATCTCGATCACGGCGGGATCGTCACGGTTCAGCACCGCCCAGTCGTCGGGGGTCTGCGCGGCGAACAGGCGCGCCTTCGTGTCGCGATACGCCGCGAAGGTCGGATGGCGATCCAGGTGATCATCGGTGACGTTCAGTAGACACCCGACGCGCGGGCGGAAGGTCTCGACCCATTCGAGCTGGAAGCTCGAGACCTCGGCGACGCACACGTCGTACGCCCCGCCGCCCGGCGCTTCGAGTGCCGTGATGAGCGGCGTCCCGAGGTTGCCGCCCGTGAACGTGCGCCGCCCCGCGTTCCCGAGCGCGAGCCCGACGAGCGTCGTCGTCGTGCTCTTGCCGTTGGTCCCGGTGATGCCGACGATCGGGCAGGCGAGCGCGCGCGCCGCGACCTCGATCTCGCTGCGCACCGGAATGCGGCGCCGTGCCGCCTCGGCCAGGACGGGCGCGCGGCTCGGCACGCCCGGGCTCGGGACCACGAGGTCGACGCCGTCCAGCAGCTCCGGGCCGTCGGTGCCGGTGCGCAGCTCCACGCCGGGCGGCGGGGCGCCGGCGCCCAGCGCCGCGGCGTCACGGGCGTCGGCGGCGCGCACCCGCAGGCCGCGCCCCGCCAGCACGCGGGCGACCGCCTGCCCCGTGCGCCCGTACCCGACGACGAGGACGCGCTCCACCATCGCCGTCACCGCAGCTTCAGCGTGGAGAGGGCGACGAGCGCGCACACGATCGACACGATCCAGAAGCGGACGATGATCTGCGGCTCGGGCCAGCCGAGGAGCTCGAAGTGATGGTGGATCGGCGCCATGCGGAGGATGCGCTTGCGCCGCAGCTTGAAGGACGCGACCTGGCCCACGACCGAGAGCGTCTCGACGACGAAGACGAAGCCCACCAGGACGAGGACCAGCTCCTGCCGGGTGATGAGGGCCGCGACGCCGAGCGCCGAACCGATCGCGAGCGAGCCCACGTCGCCCATGAACATCTGCGCCGGGTAGGCGTTGAACCACAAAAAGCCGAGCCCGGCGGCTGCGAGGGCGCCGCAGAAGACGGCGAGCTCGCCCGCGCCGACGACGTGCGGGATCTGCAGGTACTCGGCGAAGCGCGCGTTGCCGGCGACGTACGCGAACACGACGTAGGTGCTGGCCGCGATCATGACCGGCCCGATGGCGAGGCCGTCGAGGCCGTCGGTCAGGTTCACGGCGTTGGCCGCGCCCGCGATGATGAACGCACCGAACGGGATGTAGAACCATCCGAGGTCGGGGTGGAGGGTCTTGAAGAACGGCATCGTCACCTGGCCGCCGTGCTCGGACCACAGGAAGATCGCCGTCGAGGCGATGGCACCGATCACGAACTCGGCGAAGAGCCGCGCGCGACCCGGCAGGCCCTTCGAGTTCCTGCGCCGCACCTTGGCCCGGTCGTCGAAGAAGCCGATGAGCCCGTTCGAGAGCGTCACCAGGAGTGCCAGCCAGACGTACCACGACCGGATGTCCGCGAGGAGCAGGGTCGCCAGCGAGAGCGAGAAGATGATGAGCGTCCCGCCCATCGTGGGCGTGCCGGCCTTCTTCGCGTGCGTCTGCGGGCCGTCGTCGCGGATCGCCTGGCCGATCTGCAGCTCGGTCAGGCGCCGGATGAGCCACGGTCCCACCAGCAGCGACACGACGAGCGCGGTGAGCGCCGCCAGCAGCGTGCGGAAGGTGATGTACTTGAAGACGTTCAGCGGCTCGAAGACGCCGCGCAGGTTGTAGAGGATCAGGTACAGCATCACGCCCCCGGCTCCCCCTGGAGCGCGCGCAGCACGCGCTCGAGCGCGGCGCCGCGCGATCCCTTCAAGAGGAGAAGGTCGCCGCCGCGCAGGATCGTCGCGAGGTCGCGCGCCATGCCCTCGTGTCCGTCCGCGATCACGATCCGCTCCGGAGCGAGGCCGCCGGCGAGCGCGCCCTCGCGCACCCGCTCGGCGTGCGTGCCGACGAGGACGAGAAGGTCGAGTCCCGCCGCGGCGGCACGCGTTCCGAGCTCGCGGTGCGCGTCGGCGGCGCCGGGTCCGAGCTCCAGCATCTCGCCCAGCGCCGCGATCCGCCGCGTGGCCCGGCTCGCACCCAGGGTCTGCAGGGCCGCCGCCATCGAGCCCGGGTTCGCGTTGTAGCAGTCGTTCAGCACGGTCACGCCCGACGCGAGCTGCACGACCTGCATCCGCATGGTCGGCGCCTCGAAGCTCTCGAGCCCGGCGGCGATCGTCTCGAGCGGCACGCCGACGGCGCGCGCCGCCGCCGTCGCGGCGAGCGCGTTGGAGACGTTGTGCCGCCCCGCGACGCGGAGCTGGACGGGCCGCGTCTCGCCGGCGGCGTCGAGCACGAAGCGCGTGCCGCCGACGCCGTCGTCGACGACGTCGCGGGCCCGCACCGTGCCGCCGTCCCCGAACAGCACGCGCCGCCCCTCGAACGCGCCCGCGACGGCGCGCACCCACGGGTCGTCGGCGTTGACGACGGCCGTGCCGGTCGGGCGCAGGCGGCGGTAGAGCTCGGCGTTCGCCTCGGCCGCGCCGCGGATCGATCCGACGCCCTGCAGGTGCTCCTCGGCGATGCAGGTGATGAGGCCGACGTCGGGCTGGGCGATCTCGGCGAGGCGCCAGACCTCGCCGGGCGCGTTCATGCCGATCTCGAGGACGGCGACGCGGGTCTCGCTCCCGACCCGCAAGAGCGTCAGCGGCAGGCCGACCAGGTTGTTCTGCGAGCCGCGGGTCGCGACCACGTGCGCCTCGCCGTACGCGCGGCGCAGGATCGTCGCCAGCATCTCCTTCGTGGTCGTCTTGCCGTTGCTGCCGGCGACGGCGAGGAGCGGGATCGGATGGCGCCGGCGGTGGAGCGCCGCCACGTCGCCGAGGGCGGCCAGCGTCTCGCGGACGACGATCACCGTGCAGCGGAGGTCGCCGAGATCCGTTCCGCGCTCGACCAGGACCGCGCCGGCGCCCCGGCGCTCCGCCTCTGGGAGGAACGCATGACCGTCGTGCGCGTCGCCACGCACGGCGACGAACAGCTCGCCCGGCTCGAGGGTCCGCGTGTCGGTCGCGAGGCCGCGTACGTCGACGGCGGCGCCGAGCCGCGCGAGCTCGCCGCCCGTCGCGGCGAGGACGTCGGCCAGCGTGAACGTCGCGCCGGCCGCGAGCCGCTCGGTGCCCCCGCTCATGCGCCGCGCCTCGCGAGCGCGCGGCGCACCTCTTCGCGGTCGTCCAGGTGGTGCTTCACGGCGCCGACGATCTGGTAGTCCTCGTGGCCCTTGCCGGCGACGACGACGAGATCGCCCGGCTGCGCGAGGTCGATCGCGAGGTCGATCGCGCGCGGGCGGTCGGGCTCGACGCGATAGCCGCGTCCCGTCCCCGTCGATCCGGCGAGCGGCGCGAGGCCACCCTTGCGGATGCCGGGCTCGATGTCGGCGAGGATCCCGGCCGGATCCTCGGTGCGCGGGTTGTCGGAGGTGAGGATCACGACGTCCGAGCGCCGCGCCGCCGCCTCGCCCATGACCGGGCGCTTGCGGCGGTCGCGATCGCCGCCGCAGCCGAAGACGGTGATGAGCGCGCCGGGTGTCAGGGGGCGCATGGCGTCGAGCAGGCGCTCGAGCGCGTCGGGCGTGTGCGCGTAGTCGACGACGACGGTGAAGCCGGGGCCCGCGAGGCGCTCGACGCGACCCGGAGGCGGCGCGGTGGCGGCGATGCCGGCGGCGATCGCCTCGTCGTCCACGCCGAGCGCCCACGCCGTCGCGGCCGCGGCGGCGATGTTCTCGACGTGCGGCGCGCCGACGAGCGCGCTCGCAAACGGAAGGCGGCGCCCGCCCAGGACGAGCGTACCCCGGGTTCCCGCGAGCGTGCTCTCGACGTCCTCCGGCCGCACCTCCGCCGCGGGCGTCCGGCCGAACGTCACGCGGCGCGTACGTACCGCGGCGGCCAGGCGCGCGCCGGCCGCGTCGTCGACGTTCACCACCGCGACCGGGTCGGGCTTGCCGCCGGCGGGGAGCAACTCGAGGAAGAGGCGCCGCTTCGCCACCTCGTACGCCGCCATGTCGCCGTGGAAATCCAGGTGGTCGAGCGTGAGGTTCGTGAACACGGCGGCGTCGAAGCGCAGCGCCGCCGCGCGCTCCTGGGCGAGGGCGATCGACGACACCTCCATCACCGCGTGCGTGATGCCGCCCCGCTGCATCTCGGCGAGCAGCCCCTGGATCTCGGGCGCTTCCGGCGTGGTGAGCGGCGCCGTCCGGGCCTCGGCGCCGAACCGGTACGCGATCGTGCCGATGACGCCCGTGGCGTGGCCGGCGGCGCGCCAGATGCCCTCGACGAGGTAGGTCGTCGTCGTCTTGCCGTTCGTGCCCGTGACGCCGACGAGCGTCATGGCCGCGCTCGGATCACCGGCGAGCCGTGCCGCCGCGCACGCGAGGACGGCGCGCGGGCGCGCGCTCTCGAGGACGGTCACCGTACCCGGCGCCTCGATCGGCCCCGTACCGACGATCGCGCGCGCGCCGCGCGCGAGCGCCTCGGCCACGTGACGGCGCCCGTCCGTGTGCGCGCCCGCGAGCGCGAAGAAGACGTCGCCGGGCGCCACGCGGCGCGAGTCGATGGCGACGCCGGTGACGTCGACGTCGAGCGAGCCCGCGACGCGCCGCACGTCGGACCCGTCGACCAGCGTGGCGAGCCGCATCACGGCAGACCGGCGTCGCGATCGGCGCTGAGCTCGAGCGCGAGGCGTCGGTCGTCGGCGAGCGGCCGTCCCGGACGCGGATCCTGGGCGACCACGTAGCCGGAGCCCCGCAGCGACACGGTGAACCCTCCGTCGCGCGCGCGGGCGACCGCCTCGCGCATCGAAAGACCGACGAAGCTCGGCACGCCGTCCGGTGGCAGGTCGGCCTCGGGCTCGGCGTCCGCCATCTCGACCGCGGGCTCCGGCTGGCCGGCGGGCGGCGGCGCGACGTCGGTGGACCCTTCGGGCTCGACGCCCATCGCCTTCATCACCGCGCGCCCGATCTCTTTGAACACGGGTGCAGCGACGGTGCCGCCGAAGCCGCGGCCGGCGGGTTCGTCGATCATCACCAGGATCACCGCGCGCGGGGCGTCCGCGGGCAGGAACCCGACGAACGAGCCGATGAATTTCCCCGAGTACCCCCGTGCACCAGGAATCACCTTCTGCGCGGTTCCCGTCTTTCCTGCAACGGGGTATCCGTCGATGCGGGCCTTGGTACCGGTGCCCCCGCGTTCCTCGACCACGCGGCGCAGGATCTGGGTCGCGATGCGCGCCGTCTCGGGCTTGATCACGCGGCGGACGGCGACCGGCCGGGTCTCGTGCTGCACGTCGCCCGCGGGTCCGACGAGCCGGCGGACCAGGAACGGACGCATGAGCGTCCCCCCGTTGGCGATGGCGCCGAAGGCGGCGACGAGCTGCACGGGCGTCACCGACACGCCCTGCCCGAAGCTGTGCGTGGCGAGGTCGATGCGGGCCCACGTGCTGACGTTGCGCAGGAGGCCGGGCTCTTCGCCCGGCAGCTCGATGCCGGTGCGCTGGCCGAAGCCGAAGTCGCGCAGGTACTGGAAGTAGCGCTCCTTGCCGAGTCGCTCGCCGATCTTGGTCGCGCAGATGTTGCTCGAGAACTGGATCGCCTCCGACATCGTGAGCCAGCCGTGCGGGTGGACGTCGTGGATGACGCGGTTCGCGAACGGGTAGCTCCCGTTCTCGCAGAAGAGGCGGTCGTTCGGGTGGACGACGCCGCGATCGAGCGCTGCCGCGGCGAGGATGCCCTTGTACGTCGAACCGGGCTCGTACGGGTCGGTGAGGACGCGGTTGCGCGAACGCTCCTTCCATGCGCGCGCAGTCCGATCGCCCGGGTCGTTCGGGTTGAAGGTCGGATAGTTCGCCAGGGCGAGGATCTCGCCCGACGCGGGATCCATGACGATCGCGGCGCCGGCCCGCGCCCTGGCGGCGGCGACGCCGGCCGCCAGCTCCTGCTCGACCACCGACTGCACGCGCACGTCGAGCGTGAGCTCGATCCGGCTGCCCTCGCGCGGAGTGTCGCCGAGGCCCCCTTTGAAGAAGACGCGCCCGTGCGCGTCGCGCGAGACCTCGACCTCTTCGGCCTCGCCCCGCACCAGTTTGTCGAAGCGGCGCTCGAGGCCACCCAGGCCCTGCGAATCGACGCCCACCAGGCCGAGCACGTGCGCCGCGAGCTGGCCGTGTGGATAGAAGCGGCGCGCCTCGTCGATCTGTCCGACGGCGCCAATGCCGAGCCGGGCGACGGCCTCGGCCTCCTGCGGCATCGCCTGCCGCTTCAGCCACACGAACGGCTGCCCGCTGTTGACCTTCGCCCGCACACTGGCGAACGACAGCCCGAGCGCCTTGGCGAGGGCCGGTAGCCGCGCGAGATCCTCCGCCGAGAGCTGGCGCGGCCGCACGAAGATCGACGGCACGTTCAGCGACGACGCCAGCAGATCGCCGCTGCGGTCCACGATCGCGCCGCGATGCGGGACGAGCGTGACCATCTGCCGGTGCTGCCGCGTCGCTCGCCGTGCGAAGTCGGGGCCGCGCAGCACCGTCAGGTCGACGGCCCGCGCGAGCAGGAGACCGAAGATCACCACGAAGAGCCCCGCCACCCCGAGGATGCGGGCCCGACGCGCCGCGAGGCCGCTCATCGCAGCTCGACGACTTGGCCCTTGTCGGGTTCCTGCATCCCGAGCCGCTTGGTGGCCAGCTCGCCGAGCCGCGTGCGATCGCGCAGCATCGCGAGCTCGAGCTCGAGCTCGCGGCGCTGCTGCTCGAGGCGCATCTGCATCTGGCGCGCGTCGGACAGATCGTAGCCGATGTTCACGACCTGGAGCCGCAGCCAGACGTGCGCGAGACACAGGGCGACCAGCACGAGGCCGAGCGCGATCGTGCGCCGTACGAGCCAGCGCCGCATCGCCTGGAGGAGGCGACGGTGGTCCATCTCGGGACGCACGAGCGGACGGCGGACGGTGAGCGTGCGGGGACGGCGGCTCCGACGCGGATCGACGGCGGTGGTGGCGCCCATGGTTCAGGACTCGAGGCGCTCGGCGATCCGGAGGCGGGCGCTGCGGGCGCGCGGATTGCGTGCGATCTCGTCGGCGTCGGGCCGCAGCGCCTTGGTCGTCACGAGGCGGGCGCGCGGGACCCCGCCGCACACGCAGCGCGGGATCTCGGGCGGGCACACGCAGCCGGTCGCCCAACGACGGAAGGCGTCCTTCACGCGCCGGTCCTCGAGCGAATGGTAAGCGAGGATCGCGATCCGCCCGCCGGGACGGAGGAGCCGCCAGCCGTCCGCGAGCAGCGCATCGAGCGCCGCCAGCTCGTCGTTCACGGCGATGCGGATCGCCTGGAACGTCCGCGTCGCCGGATGGTGGCCGGGCTTGCCGCGGCCGACGACGCGCGCGACCACGTCGGCGAGCGCGGTCGTGGAATCGATCGGCCGCGCCCGCACGATCGCCCGGGCGATGGCTCGCGCCCGCGGCTCCTCGCCGGCCTCGCGCAGGAGGCGGGCGAGATCGCGCTCGTCCCAGGTGTTGACCACCTCGGCCGCGGTGCGCGCGGCGCCGCCCCCCATCCGCATGTCCAGCGGCCCCGCGGCCCGAAAGCTGAAGCCGCGCGCGGGGTCGTCGAGCTGCATCGAGCTGACGCCGAGGTCGGCGAGGATCGCGTCGGCGCCCTCCCACGCGAGCGCCGCGATGTGCGCCTCGAGATCGGCGAACGATCCCTCGCGCAAGACGACGCGATCGCCGAAGCTCGCCAGACGCTCGCGCGCCCGGGCGAGCGCGGCGGCGTCGCGGTCGAGGCCGAGGAGCAGGGTGTCGGGCGCCGCTCGGAGCAGGGCCGCCGCATGGCCTCCGAGCCCGATCGTGGCATCGACGAGACGGGCACCCGGCCGGGGGCGTAGCCCCCCCACCACAGGCCCCTCCAGCACCGGCACATGGGCTCCGCCCACCGGCCCGATGTCCGTCCCGTCACTCGCCATCGGCGGCCCGTCGCCACGTCTGCTCGCAGCGCTCGCCGCCCTCACCCCTCGCCTCCTCACTCTCGCCGTGCGGCGAGTGACCCGTCACCCGTGCCTCGTCGGCTACAGGCCCAACCGATCCATCACGTCCGGCTGGTCGAAGATGCCCTCGTCCTGTTCGAAGATGCGCCGCCACGTGTCGCGGCTCCAGATCTTGAAGATGTCGATCTCGCCGGTAAACACGACGTCGCGTTTGATGCCCGCGTAGTCCCGGAGATGTTGCGGGACCAGAATGCGCCCCTGTCCGTCGAGCGCACACTCGTGTGCGCCGCTGACGTACACGCGCTTGAAGCGCTGCAGCTCGGGGTTGAAGCGCCGCATGGCGAGAATCTTCTCCTCGAGCTGTCGCCACGCCGAGAGCGGGTAGACGTCGAGGCAGCGCTGCTCGCCGGAGCGGAAGCGCGTGACCATGAGGCGCTCTTCCTGGAGCCCGGAGAGCGCCTCACGGTACTTGGACGGGATGGCGACACGTGCCTTGTCGTCGATCGCGTGCTCGAAAGTGCCTCGGAAGACCATCCCGACAACCGTGGCATTCCTACCACTCCGCCCTATCGCTCCACCACTCCACCCCAGAATTCCCCACGGACGTGGGCCCTATACTCGCTTCGCCACCGGGCTGTCAAGGAAGTTTCCCCATTATCCTGAAACCCTTGCGGCACAAGGGTTTCAGAGTCGCCACGCGCGGTCCGCCGGAGGAGGTCTGTAAGCCGGATTCTGTCCTTCCGCGCAATGTGCGGAAGCAGCAGCCATTCGTCTGGTCCCTCGGTTGCCCGAGGGATCGAGCGACCGACCCGAGGGAACGGGCGGGCCACCCGCGCCCGGCCCTTTCGGACCGGACCTCCCTCCTACTCGGTCTTGCTCCGGGTGGGGTTTACCGAGCGTCCGTCCTCTCGAACGGACCTGGTGAGCTCTTACCTCACCATTTCACCCTTGCCCCGGACCGGAGTCCGGGGCGGTCTCTTTTCTGTGGCACTTTCCGCCGATCGCTCGGCGCCGCCGTTGACGGCCACCCTGCCCTGCGGAGTCCGGACTTTCCTCGCGCCGCGCACTGCGACGCGCGGCTGCTCGACCTCCTCCGGCGCACCGCGCGCCGGCGACGTTCACTCGCTCGCTTCCTCCTGCTGCGGCTGCCAGTGCAGCATGCGCTGGCAGCTCGGACACAGGATCACCTGCTCGCCGCGCTGGATCTGGTTGTAGAGCTGCGGCGGGACGCGCATGCGACAACCCTGACAGGTCCCGTCGCGCACCGGCACGACGGCGAGGCCGCCGCGCCGCGACAGGATCATCTCGTAGCGGCGGCGCAGCTCGACGTCGACGGTCTCGAGCAGCGCCTGACGGCGCGTCCGATCGCGCTCGATGTCGGCGCCGAGCCGGGCGATCGTGTCGCGCAGCGCCGTGGCCTCGGCCTCGCGCGACTCTGCGATCGTCTTGAGCTCGCCCTCGAGGGCGGCGAGCGTCGTCGTCGCCGCTTCGACCTGCTCGTAGACCTGCTGCAGCTCCGCCT
Source organism: Candidatus Eisenbacteria bacterium (assembly GCA_035577985.1). Lineage (NCBI taxonomy): Bacteria > Candidatus Eiseniibacteriota > Candidatus Eiseniibacteriota bacterium. The sequence goes on along the minus strand of DATJZY010000151.1, from coordinate 12,371 downwards.
CGATGCCCGTGATCTCGTCCTTCAAGAGGTCGACCTCGCGCTTGGCGAGCCCGAGCTCCTTGTCGTTGCGGATGCGCGTGATCCGCATTCGCCGATCCTTCATCTTGGATTCGGCGTCCGCGAGCCGCGCCTCGAGATCGCGCTGCTTCGTGGCGAGTGCGCTCGCGGTCGCGCGGCCCTGCTCGGTGGCGCTCGATTTGGCCTGGTAGGCTTCCTCGAGCTCGGTCACGCGGCTCTCGCCGGAGCTGACGGCCTGCGTGTTTTCACGCAGGTTCTGGTCGACTTGCTGAATCTGGATGAGTAGCTCGATCTGCGACGGCAACGGCGTGCGACCTCCCCCAGCAGTGGGCCCAGTGTGACTCGAACACACGACCTACCGGTTATGAGCCGGCAGCTCTCACCACCTGAGCTATGGGCCCGCTGGCGGGAGGGAGTGAACCACCGAACGCGACGGGCTGCAAGGGCGGCCCGACGGCGTTTGGCCTCGTCGACCGGCGTTCCCGGCGACGGCTCAGCCGTCGTAGAAGCTGCGGAGGTAGCGCGAGCGGCTCGAGTGGCGGAGCTTGCGCAGCGCTTTCGATTCGATCTGGCGGATGCGCTCCCGGGTGACGTTGAAGCGCACCCCGACCTCTTCGAGCGTGTGGTCCGAGCGCTCGCCGATGCCGAAGCGCAGGCGGACGATCTGCTCCTCGCGCGGCGTCAGGGAGGACAGGACGCGGGTCGTCTGATCGCGCAGGTTGACGGCGATGACGGCGTCGATCGGCGCCACGGCGGCGTCGTCCTCTATGAAATCGCCGAGGTGGGTGTCCTCGTCCTCGCCAACCGGCGTCTCGAGCGAGATCGGCTCGCGACTGATGCGCAGGATCCGCCGCACCTTGTCGGGCGTGAGCTCCATGCGGACGGCGATCTCCTCGGCGGATGGCTCTCGCCCGAGCTCCTGCACGAGCAGACGCGAGATCCGGAGCAGCTTGTTCATGGTCTCGACCATGTGGACCGGGACGCGGATCGTGCGGGCCTGGTCGGCGATCGCGCGCGTGATCGCCTGGCGAATCCACCAGGTGGCGTAGGTCGAGAACTTGTAGCCGCGCTGGTACTCGAACTTGTCGACCGCGCGCATGAGCCCCATGTTCCCTTCCTGGATCAGGTCGAGGAACTGCAGGCCGCGGTGCATGTAGCGCTTGGCGATCGAGACGACGAGGCGCAGGTTGGCTTCGATCAGCTCCTGCTTCGCGCCCTTGGCGCGCACCTCGGCGGCGCGGATCTCGCGCACGATGCGCTCGAGCGCCGGGGCCGACATGCCGACCCGCTGCTCGAGATCGCGGATCTCGTGGCGCACGCCGCGCGCGACGTCCTCGATCAGGCCCGAGAGCCGGCGGCGGAGCCCCCGCACGCGTTCGGCCGAGCGGCAGAGCTCGGCGATCAGGCGATCGATCTGCCGGCGTCCGAGCTCGAGGGTGCACACCGCGCGGACGACGCGCGCCTCGTGGCGCTCGAGCTTGGCCGCGCTCTGCGGCGACAGCTTGCGGCGGCCGCGGGCGAGCGCGCGGTGCAGGTACGCGTCGCGCTCGGCGACGGCGCGCTTCAAGCGCCCCAGCTGGGCCAGGAAGCGACGGCGCTGCGGAGCGTCGTCCTCGACGACCTCGCCGTCCTCTTCCGGCTCGTCCTTCACGAGGTCGCGGACGCGCATCTCGCCGGCGCGGATCTTCTCGCCCAGGTCCAGCACGTAGCGCAGCGCGAGCGGCGTCGAGAACGCCGCGCGCATCATCGAGAGCTGCCCCTCCTCGATGCGCATCGCGATCTCGACCTCGCCCTCGCGCGTGAGCAGCGAGGTCTGCGCCATCTGGCGGAGGTAGAGTCGCACCGGATCGAATCCGGGAGTCCCCTCCTCGCCGCCGTCGGCGTCTTCCTTGGCGGCCGGCTCGTCGTCCGCCGCGTCGGCCTCGGCCTCGGCGCCCTCCTCGGGCTCGAGGTCGTCGATCGGGGTCAGCAGCTCGATCCCGTCGTCCGTCGGATCCGGAACGCCCTCGGTCGGGAGGCGCAGCGGCTCGGGTTGGAGCGCGGCGGCTCCGGTCGCGTCGTTCATGCTCACGGCGAGACTCCTCATGTGCGGTTCTTCTCCGACAGGGACCTGTTGAGCTCTTCCTGTGCGGCGCGGGCGGCGGCCACGTCGCCACGCGCCTCGGCGGCGCGCAACGCCTCGATGAGCGCGCCGCGGGTGCGGCCGCTCCGGCGGGCGCGGATGGCGCCGATCAGATCGGCGAGCGCCCGCTCGCGATCGTCCTGCTCGGTGTCGAGCAGCCGGCGCACGACCCGGTCGCGCAGATCGCGCGGCAGGCGCTCGATCACCGCCGCCGGGTCGTCGGTGGCGGCACCCGCGACCATCGACTCGGCGAGCGCGCGCCACGTGGGTTCCTCGAACTCGGCGATGACGCCCGAGGCGCCGACCTGTTCGGCGAGGCGCGGCTCGAGCGCCATGAGCTCGACCAGCTGCTGCTCGACGCTGGGCGCGCTCGTGCGAGCGGCGGCCGGCGGAGCGGCCGCCGGCGTCACCTCGCCGCGCAGCATCTGCTCGCGCACGCCCAGGCGATCGGCCGCGAGGCGCGCCAACACGTCGCGCTCGAAGGGGTTGTCGACCCCGCGGAGCACGCGCGCGACCTCTTTGGCCGCGTCGGCGCGCCGCCCGACCGCATCGAGCCTGGTGCCGGCGAGGCTGTCGACGTACGCATCGACGAGCGGGACGGCGCGCTCGAGCTCGCGTGCCAGCGCGTCGCCGCCACGGCTCCGTACGAACGTGTCCGGGTCGTCGCCGGCGGGCAGGAAGACGCCCCGGCCCCAGAGCCCCGCCTCGACGAAGGTGGGAAAGCTGCGGGCGGCGGCGCGGCGGCCCGCTTCGTCACCGTCGAAGCATGCGATCACGGCCTCCGTGAAACGTCGCAGCACGCGCAGCTGATCGACCGTGAGCGCGGTTCCGAGCGGCGCCACGACCTCGCCGATTCCGGCCTGCGCGACCGCGATGACGTCGAGGTAGCCCTCGACGACGACGACGCGATCGCGCGCCCGGATGGCATCGCGGGCGAGCGCCAGGCCGTAGACCGTCTGGCCCTTCTTGAAGAGCGGCGACTCCGGGCTGTTCAGGTACTTCGGCGGCGGATTGTCGCTCGCCGGCGCGCCGGGGAGCACGCGGCCGCCGAACGCGATCGTGCGGCCCGCGAGGTCGCTGATGGGGAACATCAGCCGATCGCGGAAGCGATCGTAGAGACGCCCATCCTGGCTCCGCCCGACGAGCCCCGCCGTCAGCGCATCGTCGATCGACTGGCCGTCGGCGCGCAGCTGGCGGGCGAGCGCGTCGCCGCTGCCCGGCGCGTAGCCGAGGCCGTAGCGCTCGATCGACGCCGCGGTGATGCCGCGCTCCTCGACGTACTTCCGGCAACGCGCGCCCTGCGGACCCTGGAGCTGCGCGCGGAACCAGGCCGCGGCGGCCTGGTTCACGGCGATGAGCGGCTCGGTGCGCTGGCGCGGTCCCGACGCTTCCGTGGGAACGGGCAACCCGAAGCGCTGCGCGACCACGCGGACCGCCTCGGGGAACGGCAGCGACTGGGTCTTCATCACGAAGCTGAAGACGTCGCCGTGCTCGCCGCAGCCGAAGCAGTGGTAGAAGCCCCGCTCCTCGCTCACGGTGAACGAGGGCGTCTTCTCGGTGTGGAACGGGCAGAGCCCCGTCGCGCTCCGGCCCCGCCGCTTGATGGCGACGACGTCGGACACGATCTCGGTGATGCTGGCGCGCTCGCGAATCTCGCGAATGGCGTCTTCTCGGATCAGCACCGCCGAGCGCTCCCCGCGGGCCTGCTGGGAAGGGCGAGCGGACGGGCGGCGGTCTGCCGCCCGCCTCCGCACGCCGGGTGGATTGACGAAAAGGTGATGTGCCTAGACGACTTGCGTTCGGGCCGATCGGCGGAGGGCGCGCTTGCGCGCAGCCATGGCCTTCTTTTTCCGTCGGACGCTCGGCTTCTCGTAGTGCTCCCGCTTGCGGAGCTCGGCGAGAATGCCGGCCTTTTCACACTGTTTCTTGAACCGACGAATGGCGCTGTCGATGGGCTCGTTGTCCTTGACGCGGACACCAGCCATGCGCTTCGTTCACCCCCCTCCGATTGGCAAAAGAGGGCTACGATCGATGAATCCGGCTTGGCAGTCAAGGCGAGGGGCAAAATAGGTGCGCGGGTCGGGCGCAATTCGGGGGGTCAGGTGTGCAAAAAGCGCTCCGGGAAGTCCGTGAACACGCCGCGCACGCCCGCAGCCTCCAAATCCGCCGAATCTGCTGGATCATTCACGGTCCAGGCGCGCACTTCGAGGCCTGCCGCGGTGGCTTCGCGAACCCCCGCAGGCGACACTGCATCCTTGCGAAGGTGCAAGGCTATGGCGCCCGCGCGTCCCGCGAGGTGTAGCGCCGCTGCGAGACGCCGCCGGTACCAGAGCACGGCGATCGCGGCCTCGGCCGATGCGGCCCGCAGGCGCAGCAGGCTCTCGGCATCGAAGGACGAGAACACGACGCGGTGGAGGGCGCCGGCCGCGGCCACGATCTCGAGCGTCCGCTCCTCGAATCCGGGGTCCGTTCCCGGCTTCAGCTCGACGTTGATCGGGATCGGCACCGCCGCCAGCACCTGGCCCAGGGTCGGGATGCGCTCCCCCGCATATGCCGGGGCGAACCACGTGCCCGCATCGAGGGTCTGGAGGTCGGCCAGGCGATGCCCGGTCACGCTGCCGCGACCGCTGGTGGTCCGCTCGAGCGTGTCGTCGTGCATCACGACCACGGCGCCATCGCGCGTCGGCTGCACGTCGAGCTCGATCATGTGCGCGCCCAGCTCGACCGCGCGGCGGAACGCCACGAGCGTGTTCTCGGGACGCGTGCCGCTGGCGCCTCGGTGCGCGATCACGGTGAGAGGCACGGCGGCCCCATAGGCGGACGCCGATCGCGGGTCAACGCCGAGTTGACCCGGACCGGGCCTGCCGGGAAGGTTCCCCCCGTGCGTCCTGACCACGAATGGGTCGCGGTCCAGGTCGACGTGCCGGTCGTGTGCGCCGACGCGGTCGCGAACTTCCTCGTCGAAGGCGGCGCCGCCGGCGTCGGGCTCGACGAAGGTGCCGATCGGGTCCGTCTGCAGGCGCACGTCCGGCGCGGCGAGGAGGCGGCGCTCGTTCCCGCGCTCGAACGCTACCTCGCGAGCCTCGCCGCGATCGAACCGGGATGGCGGCACGGCCCGATCGAGGTCGTCCCGGTCCCCTCGGTCGACTGGGACGCCGTCTTCCGCTCGCACCACCACCCGATCGAGATCGGATCGCGGCTGCTCGTCGCGCCGCCGTGGGACATTCCGCCGGCGCCCGGGCGCGAGGTGCTCGTCATCGAGCCGGGCATGGCGTTCGGCACCGGGCAGCACGCGACCACCCGCACGTGCCTCGAAGAAGTCGAGGCGGCGGTCCTGGAGCGTCGGCCCCGCTCCGCGCTCGACGTGGGGACGGGCTCGGGCGTGCTCGCGGCGGCGCTCGCGCGCCTCGGCGTCGCGCGCGTGGTCGCGCTCGACGTCGACCCGGCCGTGCTGCCGCTCGCGCGCGCGAACCTCGCCCGCAACGGCGCGGTCCACGTTCTCCTTGTGGGCGGGACGGTAGCTGCGGTGCGCGGGACGTACGACCTGGTGATCGCGAACATCCTGGCCGACACGATCGTGGTGGAGGCAGCCGCGCTCGCCGCGAGGGTCGCGCCCGGCGGCCGCCTCGTCCTCGCCGGCATCCTCGACAGCCAGAGCGGTCGCGTCGTGACCGCGTTTCCCGGCTGGCGCTGCGTCCACGTGCGCGCCGAGGATCCGTGGCGGACGCTCCGCCTCGCACGCGAGGTCGAGTGATGCTCCGCCTGTACGTACCGGCGGGACCCGGCGCCGACGGAAGCCTCCGCATCACGGGCGCCGAGCTGCGGCACCTGCACACGCTTCGGCTCGGCCCCGGCGACCGCTTGCGCGTGTTCGACGACGCGGGCGCCGAGCACGAGGTCGCGCTCGATCGGGTGACGGCGCGCGAGGCGGTCGCGCGCGTCGTCGCCACGACCCACGCGCCCCGCGAGTCCCCGCTCGAGCTCGTGCTCGCGCCGGCATTGCTCAAGCAGGACAAGATGGACTGGGCGGTCGAGAAGGCGACCGAGCTCGGCGTCACGCGCATCGCGCCGATCCTCACCCGCTACGTCGTCGGCCGCGGCAGCGCGGTCGAGCGCTGGCGCCGGCTCGCGCTCGCCGCCGCCAAGCAATCGGGCCGCACGCGTGTTCCGACCGTCGACGCACCCGCGCCGCTCTCCGCCGTCCTCGGCGGCGCGTGGCCCGGGCTCCGTCTCGTCGCCTGGGAGAACGAGGCCGCAGTCCGCGTGCACGACCTGCCCGCGACCACCGCGGCGGTGGTGGTCGTCGTCGGGCCGGAGGGCGGCCTCCACCAGGACGAGGTCGACGCCGCACGCGCGGCGGGCTTCACGACGATCACCCTCGGACGGCGCGTGCTGCGCGCCGAGACGGCCGCCGTCGCGGCCGTCGCCCTGTGCCAGCACCGGTGGGGCGACGGCTGAGACGGATCGCATGGCCTCGCGGCCTGGGCTAGCATCCGCCGCCATGCCGCTGCGCATCCTCTACGTGATGGACCCGATGGCGCGGGTCCTGGTCGACAAGGACACGACCTTCGCGTTCCAGCTCGAGGGGCAGCGGCGCGGGCACGAGCAGTACCACTGCGGGCCCGAGGAGCTGTACGTCGACCGCGCGGTGCCGCACACGCGCGCGCGGCGCCTCTCCGTCGAGCGTGCGACGCCGCACTACCAGCTCACCGAGACGCGCACGGTTCCGCTCACGTTCTTCGACGTCGTGCTGATGCGCAAGGATCCACCGTTCGACATGGCGTTCTTCTTCGCGACCCATCTGCTCGGCCTGGTCGATCCGACGGTCACCTTCGTCGCGAACGACCCGCGCGGCCTGCGCGAGGCCAACGAGAAGCTCTACGCGCTCAACTTCCCCGACGTCATCCCCGAGAGCCTCGTCACGGCCGATGCCGTGCGCCTGAAGGCGTTCATGGCCGCGCTCGGCGGCGAGATGATCGTGAAGCCGCTCGACGGCTGCGGCGGCGCCGGCGTCCTGCACGTCCACGACCGCGATCGGAACCTGAACGCGCTCCTCGAGCTGTCGACGGCCGAGGGCACGCGCCTCGTCATGGCGCAGCGCTACCTCCCCGCCGCACGCGAGGGCGACAAGCGCCTCATCGTGCTCGACGGCGAGCCGCTCGGCGGCATCCTGCGCGTGCCGCGCGACGACGAGCACCGCGGCAACATTCACGTCGGCGGCACGGTGAAGCGATCGCCCGTCGACGAGCGCGATCGCGAGATCTGCCGGCGGATGGCGCCGCGGCTGCGGGCCGACGGGCTCTACTTCGTCGGCCTCGACATCATCGGCGGTCTGGTGACCGAGGTGAACGTCACGAGCCCGACCGGCGTGCAGGAGATCGATCGTCTGGACGGCACCTGCATCGAAGCGCGCGTCCTGGACTTCCTCGAAGCGCACGCAGCGCGGCTCGATCGCTCGGCCGCGCCCGGCGCCTAGTGTCCGGAGTCTAGCGCCCTATTGCGACGAGAGTGCCGTGGCGCAGAGGTAACGCCACAGGCTCGTCCGGACCTGCCAGCGACCGCCGATGCGCTTGCCCACCACGATCATGCGCCGCCGCGGCGGCGTCTTGGTCGGCGTCTCGACTCGCTTCTCCATCTCCATCCCCTCCCCGGGGCGGAGCGAATTGCGAGTCGCGTGCCGCCGGCACGCGGCGGGAAAAGCTCCATGATTTCGGCATCGTCAGCCGACGAAGCCGGCGGAGCCGGTACAGCCGTGTACGCACTCTCCGTGCGATCGTACAGGCGCGAACGCGGGGGCGGCTACTCGCTCGGCTTCTCGGGCGTCCCGATGCCGAGCGCGGCGCGATACGAGTCGAGGTCGCTCTGGCGCACGCGGATCTGGCCGTCGACCACGATCGGGCGCAGGACCGCCGTGCGGATCAGACGCCGCACCGTGCTCTCCGAGCAGCGCAAGAGACGGCCGATCTCGTCGACGGTGACGGTGACCGGCGTCGTCTCGGTGGCGCCGGCCACACCCGCCGGCAAGGCGTCGACCGTGAGCTCGACGCCCGGGCCGAGCCCGGCCAGCAGGTTCACGGGTTCGAGCGGTAGAGGCGGCGACGCCTTCGCGCCGCGCTCGCGCGTCCCCTCCTCCGGCTCACCGCTCCCCGACCGTCCTCGCGCCATGGCACCTCCCGTGACGTGCCTCCCACCGCTGCGGCTCGGCCTTACTCCGCGCGCCGCGACGCTGTCAAACCGCGCGACGATCAGGTCGCGCGCGGGGCGGCGTGTGCGGGCTTCGGACGATTCTCGACGGCGGCGATCTTGCGCGCCACGAGGTCGGTGAGCCACTGCTTGGCGCCCATGCCCTGCCCGCTCGCCAACCGGTCGCGCAGCTTCTCGGCCAGGGTCGGCGCCGGATCGCCCTCGCACGGGATGACCACCAGGCTCGGAATGGGCGAGAGCGACGAGGCGCGCAGGATGAGCTCGTAGCCCTCGCGCATCGGGAGCTGCAGATCGACGACGACGACCTGCGGCTTCACCATGTCGACCAGCTCGGTGATCTGCTTCGTGTCGCGCGCCATCGACACGGAGAATCCCTGCTTGGCGAGCAGCTGGCGCATCTTCATCAGTGCGTCGGCGTCGCGCCCGGCCGCGAACACGCGCCCGCTGCGCGGCGCCTGGCGGTCGACGGCCGTGAAGAGCGCCTCGGGCGTCGGCTGGCGGCCGACGGCGTCGATCATCCCGAGGCCCACGACGCGCTCGTTCGTCGTGTCGGCGACGACGCCCCAGACGGGGAGCGGGTGCGAGCCTGCGTGCAGGGAGGCGATGCTGTCGAAGGCGCCCGACACCGTCAGGTTCACGATCACGCGCGCAGGCCCGAGCGCACGCACCTGGCTCGCGAGCTCGCTCGTGGGCGAGACCACGACGATCGAATGATCGCGGATGGCGTAGCTCTCCCACACCTTGCTCGCATCGACGACGACCACGAGCGGGGTCGAGCCCGACGGCGACGTCATCGCCGCAGCGGTGGCGACCAGATCGCCCACCTCGCGCGACGTCGCCGCCGCCGCGGCGGCGACGGACCCGGCCGTCGGTCCGGCCGCGATCGCCGCACTCTCGATCTGGCCTTCGAGCGCCTCGATCTGCTGGCGGAGCTGCGCGATCTCGTACGCCTGGCGGTCGATCTCCGCGCGGGCGGCTTCCAGCTCCTCGCGCGCCGCCGGGTCGGCTGCGGGCTCCGTGGTCGGAACGGGCGGCGCAGCGTCCCGCAGCGGCGAGACGAGAAGGGCGAAGAGGCGGAGATCGGTGGTGAGGGTCCGTAGCGTTTCGGCGGCGAGCGCCGCTTCGCCGGCCGCCAGGACCAGCACGCCGATCGGTCCGCGATCGGCGAGCGGCAGGACGGCGACTGCTTCGATGGCCGCGTCCGCGTCGTGCAGGGCGCGCAGCAGGGGATCGTCGCTCGCGGCGCGCATGAGGAAGGCGCGCCGCTCGTCCACCGCCTTGCGCAGGACGGTCATGGTGCGGCCGGCGGGGTCGACCAGGACCGCGCGCGCCGGCTCGGGCAACGTGCTGGCGACGCAGGTCAGGTCGCCGCCGGGCGCCGCGCGGACCAGGACCGCGCCGGCCCGCAGGCCGAGCCCGCCCGCGACGACGTCGAGAAGACGGCGCGCACGCTCGGGCGCCCCGGCCTGCGCGACCTCGGGCTCCGCATCGGCGGCGAGGAGATCACGGACGAGCCGCACCGACGCTCTCCCGGGTCGGTCGGCGCGCACACCCCGGGCTCGCGTCTTGGCATCGTTCGCCCGGGATCCGGATCATCCGTGACATGTCGCGAGGGTAGCGTGGCCGACCACTCGGAGTATCGCCCGGCAGCGTGGAAAACTTGACTGCCCAGCGTCACGGATGCGCCGGCTCAAGTTCCGGGTCCCTCCGGCCGATACTCCGCAGCCACCGCCGCCGGCACCCAGATGACCCGGCTGTCGCGGTCCACGTCGAGGTCGCCGCGGCTCCAGGCGCCCCCGATGAGGATCGTGCGCTTACCGAGCACGATGCTCTTCCCGGCGAGGACCTCCCCGGCCCACACCACGTCCTGGTCGCCGCGGAAGGCGCCCCCCACGACCGTCCGGATGCGGCTGGCGCGTGCCTGTCGCTCGGCGTCGCTCTGCATGCCGAGATCCATCGCGAAGCGCCGCCCGGCTCGCACGTCGCCACGCACGCGCAGCTCGACCCGCGCCGTCGGGTCGGCGACGTCGACGACGACGCGTACGTCGGACTGCGCCTGCAGCTCGTCCAGGTCGTACGTGCCGGCCGTGAGATGCACGACGGCCTCTTGTCCGAGGACGATGCGGCCATGGCGCCCGGGCACGCGCGTCACGTCGCCCGACTGCCGGGTCACCGTCACATCGTCGCTCCCGGGATCGGCGTCGGCGAGCGTCAGGCGCTCGAGTCGCCACGCCGGCATCGCCGGCGCCGCCAGCGTCCCCGGCGAGACCTGCGTCACATTCGCATGGAGCATGGGCTCGCCGGTGCCGACGAACGTCAGCGTCCCCTCGTAGAGGATGCTCGCGAAGTACTCGCCGCGATCGCGCAGGAGGACCGCTCCGGGTGTCTCGACGGTCGTGCCCGGCGCACCGACGACGACGTCGCGATCGCCGCGGAACTCACGCCGCGCGAACACGTTGCCGCGCACCCGAGCGAGGCGGACGATGCGCACCGAGCCGCGCGCCGCCGCGAGGTCGCCGTCGACGCGGGACGAGATGCCCGCCACGACGCCAGCATCGGCGAGGACCGTGCCGCGGACGTGGGCCTGGCCCGCGAGCTGCACCTTGCCGTCGGTCACCACGAGATCGCCCGCGACCTCGGCGAGGAGCCGAAGCTTGGCGTCGCGGCGTGCGATCGCATCGCCGACGAGCGTGCGCTCGTCGAGCAGCAGGCTCCCGTTGGCGGCGATCGGCGCGGGCACGTCGGTCGGGGCCGCGTCGGGCTCGGCGGCCGGCGTCCGCGTGACCACGCGGGTCGCGTTCCCGAGGTAGAGGTCGCCGTCGGCGGAGAGCGCGAAATCGCGCGGCGCGCTCGACGGCACGTCGGCGGCCGCCGCGGGCAGCGCGGCCAGCAGGAGGGCGGCCGTCGCCAGCCGTACACGAGTGCCCGTGCGCGGCACCCGCGCGTCACCACGCCACTCGGTTCTTCCCCGCTTCGCCGCCATGCCCCACCCCGCCTTCACCGCAGAGCCAGCCGCGTTCCAGCTCACTCGCCATGACGCCTGAAGCGGCGAACGCCCGCGCGCGGTTGACCCGTTCCGGCCGGCCGGCGTATCGACGCTCGGCGATGCGGCTCGGGGGGGAACGCGTACTGGTCACCGGCTCGACGGCGGGGATCGGCCGGGCGGTCGCGATCCAGTGCGCGCGCGAGGGTGCGCGCGTCGCGGTGCACGGGCGCAACGCGGAGCGTGGCGACGCCGTCGTGCGCGAGATCACGGCCGCGGGCGGCACCGCCGTGTTCATCGCAGCCGACATCGCCGACGAGCGCGCGTGCACGGACCTGGTCGACGCGGCCGCGTCGCGCCTGGGCGGCCTCACGGTGCTCGTCAACAACGCGGCGGCCGGGACCGGCGGCAAGAGCCCCGTCGGCGACGTCGACACGGCGCTCTGGGAGCGCGTCGTGCGCACCAACCTCACCGCCGTCGTGTGGCTCTGCCGGGCCGCGCTTCCGCACATGCTGGCCGCGGGGCACGGCTCGATCATCAACGTGTCGTCGCGCCAGGCCGAGCGCGCGAGCGCCGGGCTCGCTCCGTACGTCGCGAGCAAGGGGGGTCTCAACGCGCTCACGCGCTCGATCGCCGTCGACTACGGCCGCCAGAAGATCCGGTGCAACGCGCTCTCCGTCGGCTATGTCGTGAACGAGCGGCGCGACGCGGGTATGTCGGACGCGCGACGTGCCGAGCTCGAGGCGATGCATCTGACGCGCCTCGGCCGTCCCGAGGACGTCGCGTACGCCGTCGTCTACCTCGCCAGCGCCGAGAGCGAGTTCGTGACCGGGGCCCTCATCCCGGTCGACGGCGGCGGGACGATCGCGCGCGGGCGCGTCCTGGGCTGAGGGGGGGCCTGGGGTCGGGCGTCGGTGCCGCGGGGGCGGCGGGGGTGAGGTTTCGGCTTCGGCTCCCGCGAAGCGGCGCGGAAGAACACACGCCGCGTCAGGGCCCTGCAGTTCATCGCGCCGCTTCGCAGGCGCCTCCGCCTCACCCCCGCCG
>DATJZY010000150.1 GCA_035577985.1 Candidatus Eisenbacteria bacterium | reverse complement strand
CGGGTCGATCGTGAGCTCGGCCCACGCCGGGATCGTGAAGATGCCCCAGTGGATCATGATCCCGAACTTGGCGTCGTCGAACCAGCGCGGCAGGGGATGCGTGTCGAGCGAGGCGCGATCGGCGGTGTAGGGTATGGCCGGCGTCGTCGCGTCGAGGATCCCGTCGCCGCAGTCGGCGACCGTGGCGTCGACCGCGCGCCGATAGCCGCGCGCGGTCACCACGCCCGAGAGGCGGGAGCAGCCGTCGACGATCTTGGCCCGGAACCGGACCGGGCCCGCGAAGCCGGGACAGCTCTCCCAGCGCGCGCGCACCGAAGTCACACCCGAGCGGCTCGCCCGGATGCGGGTCGGCGCGACGAGCGGGCACACGTCGCCCAGACCGATGCGCGTGCCCACGTCGACCGTGTCGGTCGTCGGGTCGATGCCGACCGGCGCGCCGCTGACGGCGTAGCGCGCGTCCCGGCAGGGCGGGGGCTTCAGCGCCGAGGCCGTGCCCACGGTCGCGACGATCAGGAGGAGGGAGGGGAGGCGCCAGCAACGCATGGTCTGGTGCTACGCTGCCGGCGGCCGCCACGGCAACCCCGAAGTGGATGAATGTCCGGACGACGATCCCGGCGACCGCCGGGTTGGACGGGATCCTCGAGATCAATCGCGTGACGCGAGAGGTGTGCTCACTCCTCCTGGTGTGTATCTTTCGATCGTGGTCGTGACGATCGACGAGCACCCCGAAGTCCGGGCGGGCGATCGCTGAGCGACGGGACGCGCTCCATGGACTCCCCCGACGTCGACTTCGAGCCGATTTCGTCCGATTCCCTGCGCAGCGTCGCCGAGCCGCTGCGGCGGCTGTTCTCTCCCGTAGCGATCGGCCTCGAGCACGTCCCGCGCGAGGGAGCCGTGCTGATCGCCGGCAATCACACCATCTATGGGCTCGTCGACATCCCGATGCTGGGGCTCGCGATCCTGAACGGGACGGGCCGCCTGGTCCGCGGGCTCGGCGACCACAACCATTTCGCCGTGCCGGTCTGGCGCGACGTGCTGCGGCGGCTCGGCGCCGTGCACGGCACCCGCGAGAACTGCGCCGCGTTGTTCGCGAAAGGCGAGGCCGTGCTGGTCTTCCCCGGCGGCGGACGCGAGGTGATGAAGCACAAGGGCGAGCGCTACAAGCTGATCTGGAAGGAGCGCGTCGGCTTCGCGCGGCTCGCGATCGAGCACGGCGTGCCGATCGTCCCGCTCGCCTCGGTGGGCGTCGACGACATGTTCGAGATCGTTGCCGACGCCGTGGACCTGCTGCGATCGCCCGTGGGCGATCTGTTGCGAGCGCTCGGCATCACCGAGCAACGCTGGTTCCGGGGCGGCGAGATCCTGCCGCCGCTCTCGCGCGGGAAGGGCCCGCTCGGGCTGCCACGCTTCGAGCGCCAGTACTTCCTGTTCGGGCCACCGATCGATACCCGCTGCTGGGCCGGCCGGCACGAGGATGCGACGGCCTGCCGCAAGCTGCGCGACGAGGTCGCCGCCGCCATCGAGATGCAGATCGCCGACCTGCTCGCGGTGCAGTCCGCCGATCCGGAACGCTATCCCCTGCAGCGCCTGCTCCGCCGCATCGCCGCGCGGCTCGGTGCCTGAGCGCGTCCCGGAATCATCGCGACGCTCCCGAGCAGGCTGCCGAGTCCATCACGAAGCCGTACTTCTTGCGCATCGACGCCTCCGCGTCGGGGTCTCGTGCCCCATCGGCTCACCCGCCTGGTCCCTCCAACGGTCACTCTACTGGCACGAGCGCCGGAGCGCCTTTGTCCTTGATCAAGAACACCACGAATTTCGCCGGCTTCGTGCCGCTCGCGTTCCGGTCAACGACATGAACATCGTCGGGCCCTTCATAGAAGGCCTGTCCTGGTGTCAGTGTTACCTCTTTTCCACCCTTCACCTGCATCACGACGGACCCCTCCAGCACGTAAAGCATCGCATGTGCATTGTGTCGGTGCATGGGGTTCGACCCGCCAGGCGCATGCTCTACCGTGATCATCTGAAGTTCCCTGCCGGGATTTTCGGGAAGATCTTTCGACATGAGCGACGTGACCTTGGCCTCCTGAGCCATCGCCCTGCCGCTCGTGAGGCAGAGCAGGACCGACGCAACGAGTTTGGTCGTCATGGTCGCCTCCTTCGCAGGATCAGACTCTTGCCTGTGAGCGGCGGCGGAGCCATTCGTCGAGACCGATGCGGCCGAGGCGCGCTTCGCCCAACGGTACGAGCGAGCGCTCCTCGACCCGGCCGCCCCAGTATCGCGCCTCGGGGTCCCTCACGACCTCACGCGGGTCGCCGACCTCCTTCAGATAGCGGGCGACGATTTCGTCGAACGGTGCTCGGTCCGGGCCGGCGATCTCGACGATGCCGTTGCGTGGCGCCGCGAGCGCCACGTCGGCGACGATGGCAGCAACGTCGTCCGCCGCGATGGGCTGGAACAGCCCGGGCGAAAGCCTGACCATGTTCCCAGCCGCACTCGAATCGGCGATGGCGCCGAGGAATTCCAGGAACTGGGTCGAGCGGATGATGGTGTAGGGGATGCGGGAGGCCTCGATCAGCTTCTCCTGGGCGACCTTGGCGCGGAAATAGCCGTTGTCGGGCGTCCGGTCGGTTCCGACGATGGACAGCGCGACGTGGTGCCGGACGCCGGCTGCGGCCTCGGCCGCGAGCAGGTTGCGGCCGGAGGTCTCGAAGAATTCGAGCACCGCCTTGTCTTCGAACGAGGGTGAATTGGCGAGGTCGATCACCACCTGCGTGCCGGCCATGGCCTCCTCGAGGCCCTCGCCGGTGATCGTGTTGACGCCCGTATTGGGCGAGGCGGCGACGACCTCGTGGTCGCCCTTGCGCAGAATGGCGGTGGTCTTCGAGCCGATCAGGCCGGTGCCTCCGATGATCACGATCTTCATGGGTTGCCCTCCCTAGCTCCGGAGGAACGCCAGCAGGTCGGCGTTGACCTGATCCTGATGCGTGGCCGTGAGGCCGTGCGGCGCGCCCGGATAGTAGATTTCCTTCGCGCCCTTGATGAGCCCGGCCGATTTCCTTGCCGAGTCCTTGACGGGGACGATCTGGTCGTCCTCACCGTGCATGACCAGGGTCGGGACATCGAACTTCTCGAGGTCCTGGGTGAAATCCGTCTCGGAGAATGCCTTGATGCTCTCGTAGGCGTTCTTGAGGCCGGCCTGCATGCTCCAGAGCCAGAACTGATCGAGCGTGCCCTGGGAGACCTCGGCACCCGGCCTGTTGGCGCCATAGAACGGTCTCGCCAGGTCCTTGTAGAACTGTGAGCGGTCTCTCGTGATCCCGTCGCGCAGCTTGTCGAATACCTCCATCGGCAGGCCGTCCGGATTGGCCGCCGTCTTGAGCATGATCGGCGGGACGGCGGCGACGAGGACTGCCTTCGCGACTCGCTTCGTCCCGTGGCGGCCGATGTAGCGCGCCACTTCGCCGCCACCGGTGGAGTGGCCGACGAGCGTGGCGTCCTCGAGATCGAGGGCCTCGATGACGGCGGCGAGATCGTCGGCATAGCCGTCCATGTCGTTGCCCGACCACGCCTGGGTCGATCGGCCATGGCCGCGACGGTCGTGCGCGACGACGCGGAAGCCCTTCTGCGCGAGGAAGAGCATCTGGCCGTCCCAAGCGTCGGAGCTCAGCGGCCAGCCGTGCGAGAACGTCACGACCGGGCCCTTGCCCCAGTCCTTGAAGTAGATC
>DATJZY010000149.1 GCA_035577985.1 Candidatus Eisenbacteria bacterium | reverse complement strand
CCGAGGCGAGCGGCGTTCGCCTGCGCCGCGTGGATCGCGACCGGCGAGCGCTCGATCCCGGTCACGTCGGCACCGCGGCGCGCGAGCGGCAGCGAGAGGTTGCCGGCGCCGCAGTAGAGGTCGAGCACACGGGCGCCGGCCTCGAAGCCACCGGCGTCGACGACGGTACGGACGAGCGCCTGGTTCGCCTCCGAGTTCACCTGCGTGAAGACGTCGGCGGGTACCTCGAGCGCGAGCCCGGACTCGATCTCCTGGCGCACGGTCGCGTCGCCGACCACGACGCGCGCGCCCGCGCCGGACAGGATCGCCCCCCGTACGGTCGCGTGCGCTGCGAGCAGCGTCTCGGTGTCGGTGACGTCGGCGGGACCGGGCCGCCCCCGCGTCGTCGCGGCGAGCACGACCCCGCCCGGCGCGACCACGAGCGTCACGCGCAGCACCGTCGCGCGCAGGCGGGCGACCCACGTGCGGGCGATCGGGAGATGGGCTTCGAGCGGCGTCGCGGCGATCGCGCAGGTCTCGATCGGCTCCAGCCGGTGCGAGGCGGCGGCGTGGAAGCCGAGGCGCCGCCCCTCGGCGACCAGCGTGATGCGCGAGCGGTACGCCCACGCCGGGCCGCCGGCGATCGTCGGCCGTACTGGCGCGTCGCGAAGGCCGCCCAGTCGCGCGAGCTGCTCGGCGACGATCGCGGCCTTCGCGTCGCGCTGCGCCGCCACGTCGACGTGCTGCCACTGGCAGCCGCCGCAGCGCCCGAACGCCGGGCAGGGCGGGACGACGCGCGCGGGCCCGGCTCGATCGACGGCGACGGTCTCGGCCCGCACGTAGCCGCGACGCCGTTCGACCACGCGCGCCCGGACCCGATCCCCCGGGGCGGCGTGGGCCACGAAGACGACCTGTCCCCCGTCGTGGGCCAGCGCGTCGGGCCCGAAAGTGAGCCGCTCGATCTCCAGCTCGAGCGCTGCGGGCGCGTCGCGCACGCGCCCATGGTCGCCGGGCCGCGGGATGGCTGCAAGCGGTGCGACCATGCTAAGACCCCCGCCGCCAACCATGCGAGAGACAGCGAGCGCCACCGAGCGCATCCGGCTGCGGCGCGGGCGTCGAAGCGATCTCCCACGGGTGCGCGCGCTGCTGCCGGGGGAAACCCCGCCGCGGCGCGAGCGCTTCGACCGGCGCACGCTCGCGACGCTCGCGGGCGACGTCTACGTCGCCGAGAGCGCGGGTGGCGAGATCGTCGGCGTGGTGTCGGTCGGCTATCTTCGTTCGCTCGGGGCCGGACGTTTCGAGGCGATCCTCGACACGGCGCACACCCGCAACGCCGCCGATGCGCCGCTGCTCGATCGCCTGATCGCCTTCGCCGAGGCCCGGGCGCGGCGCCGGGGCTGCCGGCGGCTCGCGGCGTGGCCGGGCTCGACCGAGCCCGTGCTCCGCGCCGCGCTCGAGTCGCGCGGCTACTGCGGTGGTACGCTCCTCGTCGCCGAGCTCGGCGAGGTCGGGTGATGGGGGTGCCGGCCGAGAGCGGAGCCAAGGATCGGGGCCGCGTCGCCGAGCGGCTCGCGGCACTCCTCGCTCGCAAGGTCACCGCGGCCGACGCCGGCGCGCTCGGCGCCTTCACGACCCAGCTCCTCCAACGTGCGCAGGCCTACACCGGCGGGGTCGCCGACGAGGAGGCCGTCCAGCTCGTGCTGTCGGCGTTCCGCTTCTTCCAGGCGCCGGGCCCGCTGCCGCGCGTGCGTGTGCTCACGCCCACCTATCTCGACGAGGGCTGGGACGCGCCCGGCACGGTGATCGAGACCTGCATCGGCGATCGTCCCTTCATCGTCGATACGGTTCGCGAGGAGCTGCGCGCCCACGGCCTCGAGCCGCGCGTCCTGCTCCATCCGATTGTCGCCGTGACGCGCGATGCGACCGGGCGCGCGGTGCAGGTCGACCCGCCGATGCACGGTGCGAGCCGCGAGTCGTTCCTGCACATCGTCGTCCCCCGCGTGACCGAGCCCGAGAAGTTGGCGACGCTCGAGAGCGCGATCCGCGCCCGGCTCGACGACATCGTGCTCGTGACCGAGGACTTCGGCCTCGCGCTGGCACGCGCGCAGGCGATCGCGACCGAGTTCGAGCAGCTCGGGCGCACGCGTGATCCGCGGATTGCCGCCGAGGCGACCGCGGTCGGCGACTTCCTGCGCTGGCTCGTCGACGGGGGCTTCGTGTTCCTCGGCTACCGCGAGTACGCATTCGTCGACGCGCCGGAGGGAAGGATGGTCCACCTCCGCCCGGGCACGGGCCTGGGTCTCCTGCGGCGCGAGGATCGCTCGGCGTTCCGGACGCCGCAGCCCTTCGAGGCGCTGTCGCCGGTGGCGCGCCGGCGCGTGGCGGGACGCCGCCTCCTCGTCGTCGGCAAGACGCACGCCCTGGCGCCCGTCCACCGGCGCGTCCCGATGGACGACTTCGGCTTCGCCGCCCTCGACGCCGCCGGGAACATCGTCGGCGAGCGCCGGTTCGTCGGCCTCCTCACGTCGAAGGCGCACGCCGAGGAGGCGTCCGAGGTCCCGATCCTGCGCCGCATGCTGCGGCAGATCCTGGCGGCCGAGGGCGTGATCTCCGGCAGCCACGACTGGAAGGAGCTCGTCGGGGTCTTCAACGGCCTGCCGAAGACGCTCCTGTTCGCGTCGTCGGTCGACGAGGTGCGCGAGGACATCCAGACGATCCTGGCGGCTGAGCGGACGGCGGAGGTCCTCGTGCGCGTGCGCGAGCGTGGCGAGGGCGACCTCCTGACGGTGCTCGTCGTCATGCCGCGCAGCCGCGTGTCGGGTGAGGCGCGCGCCCGCGTCGTCCGCCTGGTGCGCGAGCGGCTCGACGTCGAGCTGCTCGAGGACCACTTGGACGCCGGCGCCGAGGACATCGCCGACGCGCCCGCCCGCCTCCACCTGACGTTCACGCGCGGCAGGGCGGCGCTCGACGCGGCGACGCGCGCGACGCTCGAGCGCGAGGTCGACGCGGTCCTCGAGAGCTGGTCGGTTCGCCTGCGCGAGCTGCTGATCGAGCGCCACGGCGTCGAGGTCGGCGAGCGACTCGGGGCGCGCTTCGCCGACGCGTTCCCCGCCGACTACCGCGCCTCGACGACCGTCGAGCGCGCGGCCGACGACGTCGTGCTGGCGAACCTCGCGCTCACCTCCGGTACGCCGCAGATCGAGTTCGATCGCGAACCGCAGGAGGGGGCGACCGTGCTGCGCGCGTACCTCGCGGGCCCGCCGCTCGTGCTGACCGAGATCCTGCCGCGGCTCGACCACGCCGGATTGCGCACCCTCGTCGAGGACCGCGTGCGGATCGAGCCCGTGAGCGCCGTCCCGCTCTACCTCCACCGCTTCCTCGTCCAAGACCGCGCCGGCCGCCCGCTCGACGTGGAGCGGGTCGGGAAGCGACTGGTCGATCTCATCCTCGCGGTGCGGGGCGGCCGGGTTCCGGACGACGCCCTGAACGCCCTCGTCGTCGCGACCGGTCTCGACTGGCGTGCGGTCGATTGCCTGCGCAGCTACGCGGGCTACGCCGTACAGGCGGGGCTCGGCACGCGCACCGAGGTGTGGGCGACGCTGGCCGGCAACCCCGAGCCGGCCGAGCGCCTGTTCGCGTGCGTGGCGGCACGCTTCGGCCGCGGCGATGGCGACGCCGACGCCGACGCGCGGGCGCGCTTCGTCGCGAGCCTCGAGCGCGTGGAGCGGCTGCGCGAGGACCAGTGCCTGCGCGGGCTGGCGGCGCTGGTCGCCGCCACCGTGCGCACGAACGTCTTCGCGCGCGACGCCGTGTCCGATCGGATCGTCATGAAGATCCGGTGCGCGGACGTGCCGTTCTTGAGCGACCCGCGTCCCCGCTACGAGATCTACGTGCGGGCGCCGATCGTGGAAGGCCTCCACCTGCGGGCGGGCCTCGTGGCGCGGGGTGGGTTGCGGCTCTCCGATCGTCCCGAGGACTATCGCACCGAGGTGCTGGGCCTCATGCGCACCCAGACGATGAAGAACGCGATCATCGTACCGACCGGCGCCAAAGGCGCGTTCGTTCCCCTGCGCGGTGGAGCGCCGGTCGACGCGTACCGCGAATTCGTGCGCGGCCTCCTCGAAGTCACCGACAACGTCGTCGGCGGGCGCGTCGTACATCCCGCGGGCCTGCGGATCTACGACGAGGAGGATCCGTACCTCGTCGTCGCCGCGGACAAGGGGACGGCCACCTTCTCGGACGAAGCGAACGCCATCGCTCGCGACAACGGGTTCTGGCTCGGCGACGCATTCGCCTCGGGCGGCTCGCAGGGCTACGACCACAAGGCGCTCGGCATCACTGCGCGCGGCGCCTGGGAGTGCGTGCGGGCGCACTTTCACGAGCTCGAGATCGACGCCGACACGGCGCCCCTGCGCGTCATCGGCATCGGCGACATGGGCGGTGACGTTTTCGGCAACGGGCTCCTGCGCTCACCACACCTGCGCCTGGTGGCGGCGTTCAACCACAAGCACGTGTTCATCGATCCCGACCCAGACCCGGCCAAGAGCTTCGCGGAGCGCGAGCGGCTCTTCAAAGCCGTCGCGGGGTGGGATCAGTACGATCCCGCCGTGCGCTCGCCGGGCGCGCTGCTCGCGCTACGCGGCGCCAAACGGATCGGTCTCACACCCGAGGTACGCCGCCTGCTCGGCGTCGCCGACGAAGCCATGAGTGGCGAGGCGCTCGTGCGTGCGATCCTCGGACTCGACGTCGATCTGTTGTGGAACGGCGGCATCGGCACCTACGTGCGCGCGACCGACGAGACGGACGCGTCCGTGGGCGATCCCACGAACGACAGCGTCCGCGTGCCGCACACCGCGCTGCGGGTCCGCGTGGTGGCGGAGGGCGGCAACCTCGGCGTCACGCAGCGGGGGCGGATCGCGTTCGCGCTCGCCGGCGGTCGCATCAACATCGACGCCATCGACAACTCGGCCGGCGTCGACTTGTCCGACCACGAGGTCAACCTGAAGGTGTGCCTCGCCCCGCTCACGGCCTCGGGACGGCTGTCGGCGGAGGCGCGCAATGCGCTCCTCGCCGTAGCGCTGCCCGAGGTGACCGAGCACGTGCTCGCCCACAACGCGAGCCAGGGCCGGCTCCTCGCGATCGAGCAGCGGCGGAGCGCGTCGCGGCTCGACGACTTCTGCGATCACCTGGGTGAGCTCGAGCGCGCGCTCGGCCTCGACCGCGCGCAGCTCGCGCTGCCGGATTGGGAGACCTTGCGCGCGCGGCGGGCGACGTTCCCGGGGCTCACGCGCCCCGAGCTGGCGGTCGTGACGGCGTATACGAAGATCCACCTCGAGGGCGCGCTGCGCGCGTCGCCGCTGCCCGACGATCCCGGGCTCGAGCCGTATCTGCTCGGCTACTTCCCGCGTCGCATCGTGGCCGACCTGCCGGACGCGGTCCGCACGCACCGCCTGCGGCGCGAGATCGTCGCCGTCGAGGTCGCGAACACACTCGTCGACGCGCTCGGCGCGACCTTCGTGACGCGGCTCCAGCGCGAGACGGGCGCGACGATCCCGGGCGTGTGCCGCGCCTGGGCGATCGCGTGGACGCTCGTCGACGGCGCCGCGATCGCGCACGAGATCCGCACCCGTCGGATCGGATTCGCGGACGAGGTGACGTGCGTGCTCGCGCTGGAAGAGGCCATGCGGCGGATGACGCGCTGGACGATCCAGGGCGTCGACCCGGCACGCACGATCGCCGAAGCGACATCGGAGCTGGCACGCGGCGCAGCGGTCGCCCGCGCGCGTCTCTGCGATTGGCTCGCGGGCCCGGAGGCCGAGGCTCTGCACAAGCGTCGCGCCGACCTCGAGATGTGCGGTCTGGGTCCGGCGGCGCTGAGCCTTGCGGTCGCGGGATGGATCCCGAGCGCGCTCGACGTCGTGCAGCTCGCCGGCGCCGCCGGGCTCGAGCTCGAGGCGGTCGCGCGCCGCTATTTCGGGCTCGCCGCGGAGATCGACTTCGCCTGGCTCGCGAGCGCGCTCGTGCCGTCGCCCGACGACGATCGCTGGGTCGTGCGGGCGCTCGACGGCGTCGATGCCGAGCTGCACGCCGCGCGCCGGTCGCTCGCGCGCCGGGCGGAGGGCGCAGGGTTCACGCAGCGCGTCGCGGCGGTGCGTGCGATGATCGAGGACCTGAAGGCGAGTGGACGAGCGAGCCTGCCGGCGCTCGTCGTGATTGTACGGGAGATCCGGCAGCTCGCGGAGGCTTCGTCATGACGGCCGTGATTCGGTTCCTGTTCGCACTCCTGCTGGGCGCGCTCATCGGCGCGGGCGCCACCGTGTACGTGATCCAGTCCGACGCGGGGAACCTGCTGGTCCGCCGCACCGACGTCGTGCAGGACCTCGAGCGCCGGCTGCGCGAGATGGAGCAGCAGCGCGATCAGCTCGGGCGGCAGCTCGAGGACGTCTCCGCGCGCGCGGGACGCATGGAGCAGGCCTTCACCGAGCTCGAACGGCGCTTCCGCGCGATGGTCGACGAGCACCCGCAGGCGCCCGCGCAAACGCCCTAGCGGCGGCTCACCAGCGCGGGCCGGCGGCGCCGAGCGAGGCGAGCTTCAGGAAGCCGCAGATGGCGAGCGCCCCCGCAAAAGCCGCGATCAGCGGCTCGCCTGCGATCTCCGGACCGGTCGGAAAACCGGTCAGATCGAGCAGGTGAGGCCCGACGTAGAGCCCGAACAGTCCCGACAGGAAGGGGAGGCCCCGCGTACGGACCCCGGTGTCGAGCAGCCGCTCGGCCGTCCAGCCCGCGAGGGCTGCCACGGCCACGAGCTGAAAGAGGCCCCAGGCTTGCCCTAGCAACTCCGGATCAGTCGACGTACCCAACATGGTCCACCTCTGGTGATTCCCGCTTCTGTCACGTAAAAAGCAATGAGCATGCCGCGCCTCCCTCGGCCACTGAGGCTCGTTTCGCGCGCGCGCGTCGACACCAGTGTGACACCCGTGTCCACTCCTGTCCCAGTCGGCGCACAGTGCAATGCGCGGTGCTGATGGCGTCGACTCTGCAAGTGACCGTGCTCGGATCGGGCGACGCCTTCGGCGCGGGCGGGCGGCTACACAGCGCGTATCTTGTCGAAGGCCCTGGCGCCACGTTCCTGGTCGACTGCGGGGGCACGGTGCTGCACGGCCTGCGCCGCTTCGGGATCGAGCCCGGGCGCATCGACTTCGTACTGCTCTCCCACCTGCACGGCGATCATTTCGGCGGGGTGCCGTTCCTGTTCATGGACTATCTCTACGTGAGCGACCGGCAGCGGCCGCTCGCCGTCTACGGGCCGCCGGGCACCGAACGCCGCGTGCGGGCGCTCTTCTCGGCGCTCTACGAGCGCCAGAGTGGCGAGCCGCTGCCGTTCCGCGTTTCGTATGCGGAGCTGCCCGCGTCCGCGACGACGATGATCCAAGGTGTGAAGGTGGAGTCCTTCGTCGTGCCGCACGTGAGCGAGCTCGTGTGCTACGGCTATCGGCTCACGATCGGCGGCAAGACGATCGTCTACTCGGGTGACACCGGATGGACGGACGAGTTCATCGCGCGCACGAGCGGCGCGGACCTCTTCATCTGCGAGTGCTCGACGTTCGAGACGCACCTCGACATCCACGTGTCCTATCCCGAGATCGCCGCCCGCGCCGCCGAGCTGCGCTGTCGCCGGCTCGTGCTATCTCACCTCGGGGCCGAGACGTTGCGGCACCGTGGCGACATCACGCTCGAGGTCGCGGAGGACGGCCTCGTGATCCCGCTGTAGCGACCTCGCCCGGCGTCAGCACGAGCGAGCCCTTCCGCTCCTCGCGGCGCTCCGCCTCCAGGGTGGCGAGGTGCGTGCCGACGCCCTGCTGCACGAGGGCCTGGAGGAACGGGATGGTGCTCGCGCTCGCCGGCTCCGCGCGCAGCGCGGCGGCGACGGCGAGCGCGAGCCGCGCCGCCTCGGCGCGGCCCGTCTCGGCGAGGACGTACGCCGTCGCGTCCAGGCGGCGGGCGACGACGGCCGGCGGATAGAGCGACGTCGTCGCGCGCTCGAGGACCTCGCGCAGACGTATCTGCTGCTGGGCCTCGCTCAGCACGAGAGGGCTCTCGCGGATCTCGCGCACCTCGACGAGGATCGGTGCGACCGCGTCGGCGTCCGGCCACCAGGTGCGGAACTCGGGCTCCGCGAGCAGCGCTGACGAGGCCGCGACGAGCGGCGCGCGCCCCGCGCCGTCGGGTGACGTCACGCGGGCGGACACGAGCTCGCTGGGCGTGAGCGGCGGCTCGCTCGTCAGCCGCTCACGCACGCGGCGGTAGTCGCTGGTGCGGCGCTCCGGGACGCCGGCGCGCTCCTGCGCCTCGACGACGAGCGCGTCGAGCGCCCGCCAGTCGGCGGCGACGAGACGCAGGCCGGCGCGGGCCTGGAAGCGCTCGCGCATCGCGCGGACCTGCTTGCGCGTCACGTCGAACACCTGGAGATCGCGCAGGCCCGCCGGCTCGTTCACATCGGCGGCGACCAGCAGGAGCCCGCCGGTGCTCTGCTCGCGGACGAGCCAGATCAGGCGGTCTCCCCGCCCGTCGACCGCCGAGACGAAGCCGTCGATCGCCGGACCGAGGACTTGACGGGCCGGCGCGGCGGGCGCGCGCACCGGCGCCGCGACGCCCTGCTGGCGGAGGCGGTAGAGCATCCGGCGGATTGCCGTCCGGTCGTCGCGATCGCCGACGCGGCCTTCGAGGTTCGCCAGCAGCTCGGCCAGGCGCTCCCGTGGAATCTCTCCGGCGCCGACGTCCGCGCCGAGGCGCTCGAGCAGCGCCCGCGCGTCGCCCGCGACGTCGCTCACGACGGCTTCTCGGCCGCCGCTGCCTGGGTGGGGGTCGCCTTCGGGTACGGCGCGAGGCGCGCGTCGACGTGGTCCTGGATCCAGTGCGGGTCCCACCACTCGACGGGATCGACGTGGATGCCGTGGATCATGACGCTGAAGTGGAGGTGATCCCCACCCGCGAGGCCGGTGTCGCCGGTCTTGCCCACGACGTCGCCACGCGCGACGTTGGCCCCCGCGGTGACGTCCGTCGCGCTCAGATGTCCGTAGAGCGTGAAGAGGCCCTGGCCGTGATCGATGACGACGGTGGTTCCGTAGATTCCGAGCGACCCCACGTAGGCGACCCGACCGTCGGCTGCGGCGGGCACGGGCGAAGCCTTCAGCGAGGCCAGATCGAAGCCGAGGTGGGTCTGGTGATCGATGACGTTGCCGGCGTGCATGTACGTGCGGCGGTCGGCGAACCCGGACAGGGGCGCCGCGTTCGGCAGTCGCAGGAGACCGCCCTGCCAGTGCGGGACGGGATCGCTCGCGCGACAGATCTCCCGCACGCGCACTTCGGTCGTCTTGCGCAGGTCGCGATTCACACGCAGGTAGCCGGCGACGAGATCGTCGGTCACGGGGAGCCCGTTCTCGCGCAGCAGGTCCGGCACCTTGCGCTGCAGGAACTCGTCGTCGATCGTGAGCGTCTTGTCGGCGAACTTGCGGGGCTTCACGACCAGATCGAACGCGACCGTGCGGCGGTTCCCCGCAGCATCGACCGCGAACGCCTTCACCTGGGCGTCGGGCTGATTCTCCGGCAGCGCAAAGAGCGCGTCGCGCAGCGCGGGATCGTTGAAGTAACCGGTCGTGCCCGGGAAGACGAGGTCGCCGACCGTCACGCCGCTCGCGGTCGCGTCGGCGCCGACGCGATAGACCAGGCACTCGCTGCCACCCAGCCGCGCGATGTGCTGCGTGCTCAAGACCTCGAGGGTCGGTGGTGTCGTGTCGATCGTGATCGGACGGCTGACGGCGGGTCCGCGGCGCAGCGACGGGAGCCACGAATGGTCGCGCGCCCACACTTCGAGCACCGCGGGGCCCTCGGGCAGGTGGTTCTTCGCCACGTCGAGCACCGGCTCCAGCGCCTTCTCGTGGACGCCGCTCCCGTACCAGGAGGTGGCGGGGAAGTCCTCGTGGGCGACGACGACCGGCTCGGCCGCGCCTTGCGGGAGGACCCGGACCTCGACCTCGGCGAGGCCGGTGCCGCGATCGCGAGCGACCAGGCGGAGCGGCGTCGCCGCGCCGACGACGTCCGGGGGCGTCTCGAGCTCGACCCGGGGGCGGAGCGGTTCGGCGACCGTGAGCAGCAGGCCGGCAACGACGACGAGCAGGGCGATGAGTAGACGCATCAGCGAAGGGTCTCCAGGAGATCGAGAAGGTTGCGGGTGATCCGGTGCGTGGCGCCCCAGATCACCTGGCCCGCCACCGGGAAGTGATCGATCGGCACGTCGCGTCCGGAGAAGTCCCAGATCTCGCGCCGCTCGGCGCCGGGCGCCAGCAGGTCGTCGATCGCCACCGTGAAGATCTGGTCCACCTCCCCCTCGCGAGGGTGCCATGCATACGGGTGCGGCGCCACCCCGACCACCGGGGTGATCACGAAGCGCGACGTCATGGTCTCGATGTCGTCGAGGGCGCCGAGGAGTCGGACGTCGCCGGGTGCGAGCCCGATCTCCTCATGGGCCTCGCGGAGCGCGGTCGCGACCAGGTCCCGATCGCGACCTTCGTCGTAGGTGCCGCCGGGAAACGCGACCTGGCCTCGATGGTGCGGGAGCGACGCCGAGCGGCGCGTGTAGAGCACGTGCATGTCACCGGCGACGGGGAGCAACGGTACCAGCACGGCCGCTCGGGTCTTGCCGTCGGGGGCGAGCGCGCTGCGCGATCGCGCCTCCAGCACCTGGGTGAGTCGCGGAACGAAGTCGACGATCATCCGCTCCGGACGACAGTATCACCCGGTCGCGCGCGCGCCAACGCGACGACTCAATTGGTAGCGAGCACGAGGTAGATGTCGCGCACGACGGACGAGCCGAGGCGGGCGTTCAGCCGCTCGACCACGTCGCGTTTCACGTACTGCAGCTCGTGCATCCATTCGGGTCCGTCGACCGCGACGACGAGCACGCCGCGCCGGAGCTGTGCCGGCTTCGCGTGCGCGGCGATCGTCGCGCCCACGACGGCGCTCCATTCCGCCCAGATGGGGTAGTGGACGAGGCCCGTCGCGCCCGGAAGGCGTGCCAGCGCCGCCCGGAGCGCCTCCGCCAGGCGTGCGAGGTCACCCATCAGTCCCCACCCACCGGACCCCCGGTTGCGAGATCCTGGGGATCAGGCAAACTTTCCTTGACAACACAAGATATGGTGGTGTATGTGCGCGCGCACCCAATATGTGGGTATCGGGCGGGGGATTTCGGGGGCCGCTCGGATGAGCTTTCTGAGGGGGTGACCATGGTCATGGAGAGGCTGGAGGGGGCGGCGGCCGGGCCGCAGCAGGTCCAGGCGACGCCGCGGCGGGGGATCACGATCGGGCGCCAGTTCGTGCCGCAAGGCGTGAGCCCGTACGACGAGGTCGAGTGGGAGATCCGCTCGGCGGTGATCCAGGGCGAGGGCGGCGAGACCGTCTTCGAGCAGCGCGACGTCGAGGTGCCGAAGAGCTGGTCGCAGCTCGCGACCAACGTCGTCGTGTCGAAGTACTTCCGCGGCCCGCTCGGGACGCCGCAGCGCGAGCGCAGCGTCCGGCAGTTGATCGGTCGGGTCGTGAGCACGATTTCGCAGTGGGGCGACGAGCAGGGATACTTCGCGACGCCGCAGGATCGACAGAACTTCGTCGACGAGCTGACGCACCTGCTGCTGCAGCAGAAACTCTGCTTCAACAGCCCGGTGTGGTTCAACGTCGGCGTGGAGCCGAAGCCGCAGTGCTCGGCGTGCTTCATCTTGTCGGTCAACGACACGATGGACTCGATCCTCGACTGGTATCGGAAGGAAGGCGTCATCTTCAAGGGCGGCTCGGGGTCGGGCGTCAACCTCTCGAAGCTGCGCTCCTCGAAGGAGAAGCTCGGGGGCGGCGGAACCGCGTCCGGTCCGGTGTCGTTCATGCGGGCGGCCGACGCGTCGGCCGGTGTGATCAAGTCGGGCGGCAAGACCCGGCGGGCGGCGAAGATGGTCGTCCTGAACGCCGACCATCCGGACGTCGTCGAGTTCATTCGCTGCAAGGCCGAGGAGGAGCGCAAGGCCTGGGCCCTGGTCGCGGCCGGATACGACAACTCGCTCGACGGCCCGGCGTACGGCTCCGTGTTCTTCCAGAACGCGAACAACTCGGTGCGCGTGACGGACGACTTCATGCGAGCGGCCCTCGACGGCGAGACCTGGAGCACGCGCTACGTGACCAGCGGCGAGGTGTGCGAGACGATGCCCGCGCGCAAGCTCCTGCGCATGATCGCCGAGGCGACGCATCAGTGCGGCGATCCAGGGATGCAGTTCGACACCACGATCAACGATTGGCACACCTGCCCCAACACGGGCCGTATCAACGCCTCGAACCCGTGCTCGGAATACATGCACCTCGACGACAGCGCGTGTAACCTCGCGAGCCTGAACCTCATGCGGTTCACCGGCGACGACGGCATCTTCGACGTGGCCGCCTTCCGCCATGCCGTCGACGTGGCGATCACGGCGCAGGACATCGTGATCGAGAAGTCGAGCTACCCGACCGCGGAGATCACGGCGAACGCGCACGCGTACCGCGAGCTGGGACTCGGCTATGCGAACCTCGGCGCGCTGCTCATGTCGCTCGGCCTGCCGTACGACTCCGACGCTGGCCGCGAGTACGCAGGCGCCGTCACGGCGCTCATGAGCGGGGAGGCGTATCTCCAGTCGGCGCGCGTCGCGGAGAAGCTCGGGCCCTACGAGGGCTACGCCGCCAATCGCGAGCCGCAGCTCCGGGTCATCGACAAGCACCGGGCGGCAGCGCACAAGCTGAACCCCACGCTCGTGCCGCTCGATCTCCTCGGCGCCGCGCGCGACGCCTGGGACAGCGCGTTCGCGCTCGCGAAGGACCGGGGGGTGCGGAACTCGCAGGTGACGGTGCTGGCACCCACCGGGACGATCGCGTTCATGATGGACTGCGACACCACGGGCGTCGAGCCGGACATCGCACTCGTCAAGTACAAGAAGCTCGTTGGCGGCGGGGTGCTGAAGATCGTCAACAACACCGTGCCGCGGGCGCTCGCCCGGCTCGGCTACGATTCGCGCGACGTGCAACGCATCGTCGAGTACATCGACGAGCAGGAGACCATCGAGGGCGCGCCGGGCCTGCGTTCCGAGCATCTGGCGGTCTTCGATTGCGCCTTCAAGCCGGCTCGCGGCGCACGCTCGATCGCGCCGCTCGGACACGTCCGCATGATGGGTGCCGCGCAACCGTTCATCTCGGGCGCCATCTCGAAGACGATCAACATGCCGGAGAGCGCCACCGTCGAGGAGATCGAGCAGGCCTACATCGAAGCGTGGCGACTCGGGCTGAAGGCCGTCGCCATCTACCGGGACGGCTGCAAGAAGGTGCAGCCGCTCAACACGGCGAAGCCGACGACCGAGGCCGTATCGCCCGCTGCGAACGTCGCGCCGGCGGCCACGGCGGGACTCACGCGGCGCCGGCTGCCGGCCGAGCGCCAGGCGATCTGTCACAAGTTCGACATCGCCGGCCACGAAGGCTACCTGCACGTCGGCTTCTACGAGGACGGAACGCCCGGCGAGATCTTCATCAAGATGGCCAAGGAGGGCAGCACCGTCTCTGGTCTCATGGACACGATCGGCGTACTCACGTCGATGGCGTTGCAGTTCGGCGTACCGCTCGAGGTCCTGGTGCAGAAGTTCAGCCACGTGCGTTTCGAGCCGTCGGGCTTCACCAAGAACCCCGACATCCCGATGGCCAAGTCGTTGATCGACTACATTTTCCGTTTCCTCGGCTCGCGCTTCCTCGAGGGCGAGCAGCGAGTCGCGGTGGGGCTCATCGATCGCGACGAGAACGGACGCGGCGAATCCGGCGTCGTCACGGCGGCGGTGGCACCAGCGGCCGAGCCGGTCGCACGCGGCGGGGCACAGCCGATCGGGTTCGTCGCGCCGAGCGCGCAACCGCTCAATCCGATAGCCTTCAGCCCGCAGGCGGACGCGCCGAGCTGCCCCGATTGCGGGTCGCTCATGGTGCGCAATGGCGCGTGCTACAAGTGTCTCAACTGCGGTGCGACCAGCGGGTGCTCCTGACCGCGCATCGAGAACCGTCGGACACAGGACAGTGCGGCCGCTCGGGACGACGATCCCGAGCGGCCGCGC
>DATJZY010000148.1 GCA_035577985.1 Candidatus Eisenbacteria bacterium | reverse complement strand
ATCCTAGCGTGATCTACCGTCGCCGAACTGTCCTCATCGACTGCGCGCACCCGACCATGCGTCGCCCCACTTCCATACGTGGGAGGTGATCAACGCTCGATCAACCGCCTCTACCGAGACTTGACCTGCCGTTCATCCTAGCGGAGACCTCGCGCCCACCCCGCGCTCCCCGCTACGTCTTCTTCCGCGCTCCGCTACGGCGCCGGACAGCTCACCGACCCGTCCGGATTGAACGGGGGCATTCCGGGATTCGAGTCCTCCGGCAGCAGCGAGCAGTCGGTGCACTCGACGTTCGTCCACGCGGACGAGCCGGCGCGCATCGCCTGGATCCAGTCGACGAACGGAGGGACGCCGCCCTTCGTGTCGGTGTAGATCTTGTTGCTGCCCCAGATCGTGTGCCGGTCGCCGGCGCCGATGTAGTAGCGGTAGTTCGGGGCTCGGGCGGCCGTGTCCTGCGCCAGGGTCCGCATCTTCGCGTTCCAGTCGCAGGACTGCTCCCACCAATTGAGCCACTTGGTGATGTCGGCCACGTTCACCATGACGTTGTAGAAGAAGGTCTGGCTGCCGTTGCCGCCATCGAAGGCCGAGGTGTACTGCGCGAAGCGGTTCCGCGGGTAGAAGTTCGCGATGGCCGTCCAGAGATCGGCGATGTCGAGCGAGCGGAGATCCGGCACGTCGAGGGCGGGAATCCAGCGCGGCAGGTTGTTCTCGATGCCCCACCCCAGGAGCTGCGTCTGGACGAACGCGTTCGTGACAACGCCGTTGCCGGCGTCGCCGACGACGTTGAACTGCGAGGCGCGGTAGACCTTCTCCATGAGGAACGTCGATCCCGAGATGGCGCCGTACGCGCCCGCGCTCGAGCCCGACACGAAGACCTCGTCCGGCTCGACGAAGTGCTCGCGCGCCCATTTCTCGACCACGCGCGCGTTCACGGCGCCGCGGTGGTTGATCGTCACGGCCCCGGCTCCGGTCCCGTACGTCACGGTCGCGTCGCCCCAGTGGATGTCGCCGGTGCAATACGAGACGAAGACCGCGTTCCAGTCGCGGAACGGGTTCGCCGGGTTCATCACGTCGCCGAGGCCGGTCGTGTACAGCCCGGGGTCGTCGTCGTCCTCGACCGAGCTGTCGTAGACGGGATTGCCGCAGGTGAGCTGGTCGAAGCACGCGCCGCCGCCCTCGTAGTACACGAGGAGCTTGTTCACCGTGCCGCGCCGTACCCAGTACGCGTACGGCGTGCCGTGCGCGCAGATCGGCTGCAGCTCCTTGCCGTCGTACATGACCGACGCCGGCGGATCGACGCGCGTCCAGGCGGTCGGGACCTTGGGCGACACCTCGAGCGCGAGGATCGCCTTGTCGGCGACGTGCTCGGTGAGCGCCGGAACGTCGCCGGTCGGCACGCAGCCCTTGCCGGCGAGGGTCGAGAGCGCGCTGCCGAGGTCGGCAAGCGCCTGTGTGCGCGTGGCGCCGAGCGCCGAGCGATCGCCGTCCTCGTCCGGCGCGGCGACGAGCTTCGACTCGGCCGCGAGCAGCGCCGCGCACGCCTTCGCGGCGGCGTTGCGGACGCCCTTCCGGCACGAGCCGCTCGCCCCGTCGAGCACGCCGGTGAACGCGCCGGTGGCGCTGCCGATGGCCGCCGCCAGCTCCGACGCCGTGGCCGTGGTCTCCGCGCAGTCGACGCCGGCCTTCGTGGCCTTGCGCTCGGCCTTGCGCCACACCTTCGCCAGCTTCGGGATCGACCGCTTCTGCGCCTTGTCGCTCTTCACGATGGCGCGACACGCAGTTGCGGCGGCGGCGAGCTTCTTCGCGACGCACACGTTCGTCGGATAGTCGGACGCCGCGTGGACGGCGGCCGGGATCGTGAGCGCCAGCGCGGCGGCGAGCGCGCGCGAACGAGCATGCGGCATGCGGACAGTCCCCCTCGAGCGCGATGTGTCGCGCGATGGGAGGTCCTACCAGATCGACCTTTGCTTGGTAACCGCCAAAGAGCCGCGGGCTCGACACGCCGCCCCCGAACGGGCACTACCGTCTGCCGGGAGGCTCTCCGCCAATGCAGGAAGTGTTCATCGTCGAAGCCGTTCGTTCGCCCATCGGCCGCCGCAAGGGCGGGCTCGCGGGGCTCCATCCGGGCTCGCTCCTGGGCGCCGTGCAGAAGGCGTGCGTCGGGCGCGCCAAGCTCGATCCCAGGGAGATCGGCCAGATCATCGGCGGCTGCGTCTCGCAGGTGGGCGAGCAGTCCTTCAACCTCGCCCGCTCGGCGTGGCTCGCGCAGGGTCTCCCGCTCGAGGTGCCGGCGACGACGATCGACAGCCAGTGCGGCTCCTCGCAGCAGGCGACGTCGCTCGCGGCGGGCCTCATCGGTGCCGGCATCGAGGATCTGGTTCTGGCGTGCGGTGTCGAGATGATGACCCGCGTGCCGCTCGGCTCGAACATGGCCGGTGGGCATCCGCTGCCGCCGTCGTACAAGGATCACTTCGCGTTCGCCTCGCAGTTCCAAGGCGCGGAGATGATCGCGAAGGAGTTCGGCATCACGCGCGAAGACACCGATCGCTTCGGTCTCCAGAGCCAGGAGAAGGCGATCAAGGCGTGGGAGGAGGGCCGCTTCACGCGCGAGGTCGTTCCGCTCGAAGCGCCCGTCCTGGCCGAGGACGGGAAGCCGACGGGCGAGAAGCGCACCGTGTCGCGCGACGAGGGTCTCCGCGCGACGTCGATGGAGAAGCTCGCGGCGTTGAAGCCGGTCGAGCCGAACGGCGTCCACACCGCCGGTACGTCGTCGCAGGTCTCCGACGGCGCCTCCGCGGTGCTGCTCGCGTCGCCGGAGCGGGTGAAGCGCTCGGGCCTCAGGCCGCGCGCCCGCATCGTCACGACCACGCTCGTCGGCGTCGATCCGGTGACGATGTTGAAGGGGCCGATCCCCGCGACCCAGAAGGTGCTCGCGCAGACCGGCCTCAAGATCCAGCAGATGGATACGTTCGAGGTGAACGAGGCCTTCGCGTCGGTCGTCCTCGCCTGGCAGAAGGCGTGCGGACCGAATCCCGAGCGCGTGAATCCGAACGGCGGCGCGATCGCGCTCGGCCATCCGACCGGTTGCACCGGTGCACGCCTGATCACGACGGCGCTCCACGAGCTCGAGCGCACGGGCGGTCGGTACGGGCTCATCGCCATGTGTTGCGGGGGCGGACTCGGTACGGGCACGATCATCGAGCGGCTGTAGACGCCGGCGGCTCGGCATCGCGCTCGCGGCGACGCTCGTCGCCGGGCGGGCACACGCCGATCCGCTCACCGATACGCTGGACGCGCTCGCGGTGGCCGAGCGCGCGCAGGGCGGATGGGTCTTCGCATCCGCGCCGGGCACGCGCCCGGAGCCGTTCACGCTGGTCGTGAAGACGGCCGAGCACTGGCTCGGGCCGCTCGGCCTCGCCGGCTGGGACCTCGTCGTCGTGCGCAGCCCCGGCACGCCCGCGGCGGGCCTCGTGCTCGTCGAGGGTTACCGGCGCACGGGGCGCGACACCTACCTCGCCGCCGCGCGGCGCGCGGGCGATCTGCTGCTGGCGACGCAGCTCGCGCCCGGTGGTTGGTTCTCCGAGCTGCCGGTGTACGGCGATCGGACGCCGTGGTGGTTCCGCGCGACCGCCGGGCTCCGTCCCATGCTCGACGACGACATCACACCGGGCGCGACGCGCTTCCTGCTCGCGCTCTGGGAGGTGACGGGCGAGCCGCGCTACCGCGCCGGGGCCGAGCGCGGCATCGATCTCCTGCGCCGCTCGCAGCTCGCGTCGGGCGCGTGGCCGCTCGACGCGCGGCCCGAATGGCTGCGGCGCGCACATCCACACTACGAGGATCAGCCGGCCTTGAACGACGGCGCCACGCCGTTCGCCGTGACGACGCTCATCGCGGCGTCGGCGACCCTCGGGCGTCCCGAGCTGCTCGCGATCGCGCGGCGCGCGGGCAATTGGCTGGTGACGGTGCAGGGACGGCCGCCCGCCGCCGCGTGGGCGCAGCAATACGATGCTGCCGGGCGGCCGTCACGAGCACGCGCATTCGAGCTGCCGGCGCTCGCGACCTGGGAGACGCGGCACGCGATCGAAGCCCTGGTCGCGCTCGCGGCGGCGACGGGCGATCGGCGCTATTGCGCGGCCGCGTCGTCCGCGGCGGACTGGCTCGCGCGCGTTCGCATCGGGCCCGCGTGCTGGGCCCGCTTCCACGACCTCACGACCGGCGCGCCGATCTACGTCGACGGCCAGGGAACGCGCGTCGCGACGTCGGTCGAGGCGCGTCCCGGCTACAGCTGGATGGGCGACTTCGGCATTCCCTGGCTGCTCGCGCGTCTCGGGTTCGAGAGCGGCTCGCCGCCGCATCGTCTGCCCGGGGATCCCGGATCATGTCCGCAGGATCCGCGCCCGCCGCGCCCGCTCGCGGGCGCGCGCGCTCTCACCGCGCAGGCTGCGGTGCTGCTCGCGGCGGAATCGCCGCCCGTCGATCTCGGCCCGTGCGCCCGCTAGACGCGCTCCGTCTCACTCGTACGGACGGCCATCCTTGTGCTGGTACTGGTAGCCCGATCGCGTCGAGCGCACCTGGAGGTCGACGTTCGGGTCGGGATAGTTGGCGCCGTCGCCCGGCAGGCGATCGCCCACCTCGAGATAGACCGCGGGGCGCGACGTCCGGTTCGTCAGGTGATGTCCGTTCGCGACGCCGGCGGCGAACCCCGCGCACATGCCGGGGCCGAGCACCTGCTCGCCCTGGTCGGTGATGAGCGTGATCTCGCCTTCGAGGATCCAGACGAACTCGTCCTGGCGCGTGTGCCAGTGCCGCAGCGACGAGTAGGCACCGGGCTCGAGGCGAACCAGGTTCACCCCGAAGTTCGCGAGGCCGAGCGCATCGCCCAGCGCCTGCTTGCCGCGGCCCGCGACCATGGCGCGGAACGCCTCGGTCGGGTAGCCGGTCGACTTTCGCGCGGGGACGGTGCGCGGATCGAGGGCGGGGAGAACGGGCTTCGTGTCCATGTTCGCCGGGTAGTCCCCACCGCGAGGCCGTGCAAGCCGCGTCGCCATGGCGGCGAATCCGCGCTATGCAGCCGGTATGGCACCTGCGGACGACGAGGACTTCGCCGCGCTCCTCGCCGCCAGCGAGGCGCCGCGCCGTCGCGAGAAGCGGATCGTCGCCGGCGACGTCGTCCGCGGGCGCGTGATCGCGGTCGGGAGCTCGACCGCGTTCGTCGACGTCGGTGGCAAGGCCGAGGCCGCGATCGACATCGGCGAGTTTCGCGATCCCGCGACCGGCGAGATCCGACTGAAGGACGGCGACGAGATCGAGGCGACGGTCGTCGACGACGGATCGCGCTCCGGCTCGATCGTCCTCAAGCGCGTCGCGGGGCGGGGCGGGCACGTGCCCGGCGAGCTCGAGCAGGCGTTCGCGCACGGCATCGCCGTCGAGGGCCTCGTCACGGGCGAGAACAAGGGCGGCTTCGACGTCCAGCTCGGGACCGTGCGCGCGTTCTGTCCGGGGTCGCAGATCGATCGCCGGCGGACGGAGGGCGCGACGTACGTCGGGCAGAGGTTCCGCTTCCGCATCACGAAGCTCGACGCCGGCGGCCGCAACGTGGTCGTCTCGCGCCGCCAGCTCCTGGAGGACGAGGCCGCCGCGCAGGGCGCGGCCACGTGGGCGTCGCTCGAGGAAGGAGCGATCGTGAGCGGCACCGTGACGTCGTTGCGCGACTTCGGTGCGTTCGTGGATCTCGGCGGCATCGAAGGCCTGATCCACGTGAGCGAGCTAGGCTACGCCCGCGTCTCGAATCCCGCCGACGTGCTCCAGGTCGGCCAGCGTGTCGACGCGCAGGTCGTGAAGCTCGAGCCGGCGACGGCGAAGGGACCGGGCCGCGTCGGCCTCTCGCTGCGCGCGCTCGCGCCCGACCCGTGGGCGACCGTGCGCGAGCGCTTTCCGGTCGGGGCAACGGCCACTGGCGTCGTGCGGCGGCTCGAGCAGTTCGGCGCCTTCGTCGAGCTGGCGCCGGGGCTCGACGGCCTCGTGCACGTCTCGCGCATGGCGCTCGATCGCCGCGTGTCCCATCCGCGCCAGATCGTGTCGATCGGCGATCCGGTGGAGGTCACGATCGTGGAGGTGGATCCCGCGAAGCGCCGCATCGGTCTCTCGATGGTCGAGCGCGCGAAGCAGGCGAAGGAGGCGGCCGAGATCGAGGAGCGCCGTGACACCGAGGCGCACCTCGCGAAGTCGGACGACAAGGCGAGCCTCGGCACGCTCGCCGACCTGCTCGCGAAGTCGCGGAAGAAGTAGCTCAGCTCGCGGGCGCGTCGGCCGGTGGCGTGGGGCCGCAGGCGAGGCAGCGGAATTCGCGGCCGTCCTCTCGGCGGCGGAGGTGGCACTCCTCACCGGCGCCGATCGGGCGCGCGCAGCTCCCGCACGTGACCTCGCGATTCGTGACGACGCGCGTCCACGCGCCCTCCGGCGGCTCGGTCTCGCGGGTCGGCCGGACGAAGCGCTCGATCAGCTCGTCGACGCCGTCGACCACGTCCGTCAGGATCCCGCGGACTTCCTTCAAGACGGCGCGCACGTCGTCGCCGCGCCATTCGGTTCCGTGCCGTTGATGGCGGCGCCACTCGCGCGAGATGTTCCCGGCGAACGCCGAGGCGTGCTCGGCGAGCCGCTCGCCGAACTTGCTGGCGTCGCGCGCCACGCGTCGCGCGAAGTCCTCGGCGGCGCTGCCGACGTCGTGCCAGTCGCTTCGATGCCGGCCGTGATCGTGTCCACAATGCGTCATGATGCGTGCTCCTTCTCCTTGGCCGGCTCGCGGAGCCGGCGAATGCAGGCGCGGCACAGGAAGGCGGGTGGACCTGGCTCGTCGGTGAGGCCGCGATGCGCCGTCTCGCCGACGCGCAGCGCGACCTCGCAGCCGGCGCACTCGGCGCCGCGGTTCAAGATCAGCTCCTGCCAGCCGTAGACGTGGTCGAGCGACCGCGGATGGCGGGGCCCCTGGGCCCGCCGCGCGATCTCGGCGCTGTCCTCGACGATGTGCTCGACCATGTCGAGCGCCCCTTCGAGGACGTCGCGCACCAGGGTCGACACCGGCCACCGCCGCCGCAGGGCCTCGCGCTTGAGCGCCTCTTCGAGCTCCTCGGGGATCCGGGCATGAAGCCATCGCTCGTGCCGGCCACGGTGGTGATGTCGCACGTCCCTCATGTATCACGCCGTGATACATGGTCAAGACCCCTTACAGGAACTCGCGAACGGCGGCCAGCAGCTCGCGCGGGCGGTCGAAGTGGACCATGTGCCCGGCGCCGGGGATCTCGACGAGACGCGCATCCCGGAAGCAGCCGAGACGGCGCCGGAGGTCGTCGGGCTCGAGGTAGATCGCGCCGGGTTTGCTGCGCCAGAACTCGCCCGACTCGGCGCCGTGGACGATGAGCGTCGGCACGGTGATCTTGCGCCAGAAGGCCATCGCGAACTCGAGGTCGAACGGGTCCGTCACCGACATCGTCGTGAGCATCGGATCGAACTTCCATTCGAGCGTGCCGTCCTCGCGCGCGCGCGTGCCGAGGAGCGCCAGCTCGCGCGCCTTGCTCTCGGTGAGGCGCGGGTTCCGCTCGCGCAAGCGCTTGTAGGCCGCGTCCAGGTCGGCGAGCCCGGGCGGTCCGGCGATCGAGCGATCGATGCGCGCGAAGCCGTCGACGACCCACTGGCGCTCCTCCTCCATGTCGATGGGCGGCGGACCCAGACCTTCGATGAGGACGACCTTCGCGGGCAGGTCCGGGAACGAGCCGGCCAGGCGCGCGACCACCTCGCCGCCCATCGAGTGCCCGACCAGGATCGGCCGCGGCAGGCGGAGCGCGCGCACGAGGTTGTGGAGGTCCAGCACGAAGTGGCCGAACGCGTAGTAGGGCGTGGTCTCGCTGTCGCCGTGGCCACGGAGGTCGAGCGCGAGCACGTGGAAGCGATCGAGCAGGCCGCGCGCGAGGTCGTCGAACGAGTGCGAGTGGTCGCGCAGGCCGTGCACGAGGACCACCGGCGGCAGCGTCGTGTCACCCCAGTCGCGAAAGTGGATGCGGAGCGCGCCGCTGCGGAAGAACCGCTCGGAATACTCGGGCATTCGGGCGAAGCTAGCATTGCGCCGGGGCCTTCGCTACGAACGTCGGCCATGAGCCAGCCGATGATCGCGTGTCTCGACCTCGAAGGCGTGCTCGTTCCCGAGATCTGGATCAACGTCGCCGAGCGGACGGGCATCGCGGCGCTCCGTCGCACGACGCGCGACGAGCCCGACTACGACAAGCTGATGCGCGGGCGCATCGCGATCCTGGACGAGCATCACCTCACGCTGCGCGACATCCAGGCCGTCATCGACACCATGGCGCCGCTCGAGGGGGCGCTCGCGTTCCTGGACTGGCTCCGCAGCCGCACGCAGGTGGTGATCCTGTCCGACACCTTCGCCGAGTTCGCGCAGCCGCTCATGCGGAAGCTCGGCTGGCCGACGCTCTTCTGCCACTCGCTCGACGTCGAGGCGGCCTCGTCGCGCATCGCCGGCTACCGGCTCCGCATCGCCGACGGAAAGCGCCGGGCGGTGGAGGCGCTGCGCGGGATCAACTTCCGCGTCGTCGCGGCCGGCGATTCGTACAACGACACGAGCATGCTCGGCGCCGCCGATGCCGGTATCCTCTTCCGGCCGCCCGCGAACGTCGTCGCCGACTTTCCGCAGTTCCCCGTGACGACGACGTACGACGAGCTGGCGGCGGCGTTCGTGCGCCACGGCGGCGGCGCCATCCGGGAGTAGGCGATGGCCGACGAGCTCGTCCTGTACGACCACCCCGCCTCGCCCTGTGCGCGGCGCGTTCGGATCGCCCTCATCGAGAAGGGCCTCGCGTGGCGCTCGCGGGTCATCGACCTCGAGCACATGGAGCAGAAGAGCCCCTGGTATCTGGCGCTCAACCCGAACGGCATCGTGCCGACGCTGCAGCACGGGGCGCGCGTCGTGTGGGAGTCGAACGTCATCACGGAATACGTGGACGACGTCTTCCCCGGACCCAAGCTCTATCCGAGCGATGCGTGGGAGCGCGCGCAGGCCAAGATGTGGCAGGCGTTCGAGCTCGAGATGGCCAAGGAGTTCCGGCCGCTTCTCTACCACCGCCTGATGGGACCGATGAAGCGCAGCGTGTCGCGCGACGAGGCGCTGGCGACGGCCCGACGCCACACGACCGATCCCGCGCACCTCGAGTGGACCGCGCGCGTCTACGACGGCGAGGTCGTGACCGAGGCCGAAGCGGCGCGTCTCACCGCGCTCCTCTACGGGCGCCTGCGCACCCTCGAGGAGCGCCTGGAAGGCCGCGCGTTCCTGGTCGGCGACGCCTTCTCGATCGCCGACGTGTCGGTGCTGCCGCGCGTCGCGATGTACGGGTGGATCGGCCTCCCCATCGACGCGACCGCGTATCCCCGCGTGACGGAGTGGCTCGCCCGCCTGGGCGACCGCCCGTCGTTCGCGCGCAGCATCGCGCAGGGTTGACCGGCGCCGAGCGGCCCGCCTAGGCTGATCGCGCCGCGATGGATCTGCCCATCACCACCCGTTTCATGCTCGGCGCCGAGGTGACGACGGAGCAGCGCGCCTTCCTCGATCGCCACGGCTTCGTCCTCTTCTCGCGCGTCGCGACCCCGGACGAGCTCGCCATGATCGCCGGCGAGATGACACGCATCGAGCGCGAGTGGATGAACGCCGGCCGGACCCGCGTCTTCGGCATCCCGCTCTTCTTCGGCAAGGACCACGAGGGCCAGCCGTTCCTGCAGCGCCTCGCGTTCACGTCCGTCTTTTCCGAGAAGATCCGCGGCTTCGTGCGCGACCCGCGCTTCCGCCCGATCCTCGACCTGGTCGGCCCCGGCGCCCGGATCGGGGACGAGGAGAAGGACGGCGTCGTCATCAACCGGTACCTCAACGTGCCGGGCAGCGTGTATCCCCAGCTCGGCTGGCACACCGACGGCCTGCGCGATCTCTTCTACGGCCGCATGCCGCAGCGGATGCTCAACATCGGCCTCCACTTCGACCGCTGCACGCGCGACAACGGCGGCCTGCGCCTGATTCCCGGGAGCCACCTGCAGGGCTTCTGGTCGATGTGCTTCCGGAAGCCCTATTTCATCTCGCACACCGACGATCCCGACGAGATCTGCATCGAGACCGAGCCGGGCGACCTCACCGTGCACGACGGGCGCCTCTGGCACCGCGTGGCACGCTCGCAGTACGCGGGGGCGCCCAGCCTGCGGCGCTCGATGTACCTGCCGTATCTGACCGGACCCTACGAACCGAAGAGCGAGGACAGCCCGACGCCCCTCTACCATCGGCTGGGAGAATGGATGCGCGGGCGCGGCCAGAGGATGTGACGATGACGAGGCGCATGCACTTCGGCCTGACCCTGCCGCAGATCAAACGCTCGTGGACCGAGGCGCGCGACGCGGCCGTCCTGTTCGACGAGCTCGGCTTCGACTCCGTGTGGGTGTGCGACCACCTCTACGGCGTGCCGATGCCGAACCTGCCAATCTTCGAGGCGTGGAGCGAGCTCGCGGCGGTCGCGGCGATCACCTCGCGCGTCGAGCTCGGGACGCTCGTGACGCCCGTCTTCTTCCGCAACGTCGCCATGCTGGCCAAGCAGGTGGCGACGATCGACCACGTCTCGGGCGGACGGACCGTCGTGGGCCTGGGGAGCGGCTGGTTCGCGATGGAGTTCGAGTCGTACGGCCTGCCATTCCCGCCGGTGGGCGAGCGCCTGCGCGCGCTCGACGAGACCGCGACGGCGCTGAAGCGCCTGTGGACGAATCCGAGCGTCACCTTCGAGGGCAAGCACGTGACGCTGCGCGACGCGATGCTCGAGCCGAAGCCGGTGCGCCGCCCGCCGATCCTGATCGGCGGCGGCGGCGAGAAGGTGCTCATGGGGATCGTCGCGCGCCACGCCGACATCTGGAACAACCTGGCGGTGAACCAGGGGCAGCTCGCCGAGAAGATCGACGTCCTGCGCCGGCGCTGCGACGCCGAGCAGCGCGACTTCTCCGAGATCACCGTGTCGCAGCAGTGCATGGTGGTGATCGCCGAGGGCGAGAGCGCCGCGAAGGAGGCGCTCGCCAAGGCGGTCAAGATCTACGGCGGGCACATGGGCGGCGGGCTCGAGGCGCACGGCATCTGGGGCACGCCCGCCCAGGTGATCGACCGCATCGAGCGCCATCGCAAGCTCGGCTGCACGCACCTCGTGATCGAGCTGTTCGGGCGAGACACCCGCGAGCCGGCGCGCCTGTTCGCCGAGAAGGTCCTGCCGGCGTTCCGGTGACGTTCACGCTGCGCGAGGCGCGACGCGAGGACGCGCCGGCGATCATCGCGCTCGTCGGCGCGCTCGCCGAGTTCGAGCACCTTCCCGGGCCGAGCGCCGACGCCGTCGACCGCTTCCTGCGTCACGGCTTCGGAGCGGACCGGCACTTCGAGAGCCTCGTCGCCGAGATGGACGGCGCGGTCGTCGCCTACACGATCCACTTCACGACCTACTCGACGTTCCGCATGCGGCCGACGCTCTTCCTCGAGGACATCTTCGTGCACCCGCGCGTGCGCCGCCACGGCATCGCCACCGCCCTCATGCAACGCCTGCGCGCGCTGGCCGCCGAGCGCGGCTGCGGCCGCTTCGAATGGATGGTGCTCGACTGGAACGCCGGCGCGCAGGCGCTCTACACGAGGCTCGGCGCCAAGCAGCTCGACGACTGGCGCCTGTGCCGCGTCGACCTCGACTAGGAAGCCGACCCAAGACGGTGGAGCGCGATCCCGCAGGCGACGACGGCGTTCAGCGAGTCGACGCCCGCCGCCATCGGGATCGTCGCGCGCAGGTCGGCGCGGGCGAGCGCGTCGTCGGTGAGGCCATGGCCTTCGCTGCCGACGAGCAGCGCCGCGCGTGACGGGGCGGCGAGCGTCGCGACGTCGCTCCCGCCCCGCGTCGTGAGCGCGACGATCGCGTAGCCGAGATCGCGGAGCCGGCCGAGCGTCGCGGGCCAGTCGCCGACCTCGGCGAAGGGGACGGTGAGCGCGCCGCCGATCGATACCCGGATCACCTTGCGGGAGAGCGGATCGGCGCAGCCCGGCGACAGCACGACCGCGCCGGCCCCGAACGCCATCGCGTCGCGGAAGATGCCGCCCACGTTGTCGGGATTGGAGAGGCGCTCGCACACGACGATCCGCCGAGGCGCTCCAGCGAGCGCCTCGACAAGGCCGAGCGGTCGCCCGCGTTCGCCGATCGCCATGCAGCCGCGGTGGAAGTTGAGACCGACCACGTCGCGGATCACGTCGTTCGGCGCGACGAAGACGGTGACCGAGTCGTCGAGGACGTCGGCCAGGGCGGCGAGCGCGCGCTCGGTCGCGAGCACGGAGCGCGCACGGAAGCGGCGCTCGCGCAGCAGGCGCCGGACGACCTCGCGGCTCTCGGCGGCGAATGCGGCGCTTCGCTCGCGGAGCATCCCGTCCTTGATGTCGCGATAGTCGGCGAGGCGCGGGTCGTCGAGCGACCGAACCCGCAGGACGCTCACCGGGTGTACCGCCAGGCCCAGTACATGAGCAGGAACTGCACCGGTAGCCGCAGCCACAGCCCGAGCTGCGAGGGCTGGCCCATCCAGGCCGGCGGATCCACGAGCTGCAGGTTCGTGATCGCCATGTAGACGTTGGCGGGGAACACGGCGACGAGGAGCGCGATGATGCCCCACGCGGCCATGCGTCGCGCGGCCGGAAGCATCACGAGGACGCCGAGCCCGATCTCCGCGACGCCCGAGATGGCGACCAGCGCGGCCGGCGAGGGGAACATCGGCGGGACGATCTGGCGAAAGAAGCCGGGACTGGTGAAGTGCGAGATCCCCGCGCCGACGTAGACGAGGCCCATCAGGTAGACGAGCACGGCGCCGGTCCATAGCACACGGTCGCCCCTGCGATCACCCCGCGACGGGACGCCGCGCCCATACGACCGATCGACGATTTTCACCTTGCCGGTGCGCGCGGACGTGGGGTAGGGGCATGTTCATGCGCCATCGCACACGTGGGCTCCTCCTGCTCGCGCTCCTTGCAGCCGGCTCCGTGGCGTCGGCCGCGTCGTTCGTCGAGTTCGAGAGCGGACAGGTGCGACCCCTGGCCCTCTCGCCCGACGGGACGCGGCTCTTCGCCGTCAATACGCCGGACGGGCAGCTCGAGCTCTTCGACGT
The DNA here is from genome assembly GCA_035577985.1 of Candidatus Eisenbacteria bacterium. Classification (NCBI taxonomy): domain Bacteria; phylum Candidatus Eiseniibacteriota; species Candidatus Eiseniibacteriota bacterium. The sequence continues at coordinate 17,474 of DATJZY010000148.1, read as the reverse complement.
GACCGGCGCCGGCCTGACCCACACGGGCGCAGTGCCGGTCGGGCTCGAGCCGGTCGCCGTGGCCGCGCGCACGAACGGCGAGGTGTGGGTCGTGAACCACCTCTCCGACAGCGTGAGCGTCGTGGACGTGGCGTCGAATCCGCCGGTCGTCGTCCGGACGCTCCTGGTCGGCGACGAGCCGCGCGACATCGTGTTCGCGGGCCCGGGCGGCAACCGCGCCTTCATCACCACGGCCCACCGCGGCCAGAACGATCCGAATCCCGCGCAGCTCACGACCGCAGGCGTCGGACGTGCCGACGTCTGGGTCTTCGACGCGACGAGCCTCGGGACCACGCTCGGCGGCACGCCGATCGCGATCGTCAATCTCTTCGGCGACACGCCGCGGGCGCTCGCGACCGACGGCAACACCGTCTGGGCCGCGGTCTTCCAGTCGGGGAACCAGACGACGGCGCTCTCCGAGGGTGTCGTGTGCGACGGCGGCTCGCTCGCGGCCGCGTGCACGATCTTCGGCTCGACCTATCCCGGCGGCCTGCCTGCGCCGAACGCGAACGTCGGCGGCGTGAACGGCCCCGAGACGGGGCTCATCGTGAAGTTCAACCAGGCTGCGGGCCAGTGGCAGGACCAGCTCGGTCGCAACTGGAACAACGCCGTGCGGTTCTCGCTCCCCGACCTCGACGTGTTCGCGATCAACGCCATGGCGACGCCGCCGGACCAGCTCGCGAGCTACGCGCACGTGGGGACGACCATCTTCAACATGGCCGTGAACCCCGTCTCGGGACGGGTGTACGTTTCGAACACCGACGCGCGCAACGAGGTTCGCTTCGAGGGACCCGGCACCATCGCGACGACCGTGCGCGGGCACCTGGCGGAGTCGCGCATCACCATCCTCGACGGCGCCACGGTGACGCCGCGGCACCTGAACAAGCACATCAACTACGCCGTCGTCCCGAGCCCGCAGAGCACGAAGGACGCGAGCCTGTCGACGCCGACCGGCATGGCGGTGTCCAGCAACGGCGCCACGCTCTACGTCGCGGCGTTCGGCTCGAGCAGCGTCGGCGTGTTCGGCACGGGGCAGCTCGAGAGCGACACGTTCACCCCGAGCCCGTCGTCGCATTGGCCCGTCTCCGGCGGTGGTCCGAGCGGCCTCGTGCTCGACGAGGCGCGCGGGCGTCTCTACGTCGCGACCCGCTTCGACAACGCGGTGTCGATCCTCGACACCGCGAGCGGCGTCGAGGTGGCGCACCTCCCGTTCCACAACCCCGAGCCGGCGAGCGTCGTCCAGGGACGGCCGTTCCTCTACGACGCGCGTCTCACCTCGTCGAACGGCGAGGCGGCGTGCGCGTCGTGCCACATCTTCGGCGACTTCGACAGCCTCGCGTGGGATCTCGGCAACCCGGACGAGGTCGTGCTCGACAACCTGAATCCGTTCCGCGTGACGCAGCCGCCGCTCGTCCCGGTCGTCGCGTTCCCTGATCACCATCCCCTGAAGGGGCCGATGACGACGCAGAGCCTGCGCGGCATGGCGAACAACGGCCCCATGCACTGGCGCGGCGATCGCTCGGGCGCGAACGATCCGGGCGGCGACGCGCTCGACGAGGACGCGGCCTTCAAGCGCTTCAACGTCGCGTTCGGCGGCCTGCTCGGACGCAGCGGCCCGCTCGACGCCGACGAGATGCAGCAGTTCACCGACTTCATCCTGCAGGTGACGTATCCGCCGAACCCGATTCGCGCGCTCGACAACTCGCTCACGACGGACCAGGCGGCGGGACGGACCTTCTTCCTCACCAGCAATCCGTCGGACGTCTTCCAGCCGTGCCACGGCTGTCACGTGCTGGATCCGGCGAACGGCCACTTCGGCACGGACGGCTTCTCGTCGTTCGAGAACGAGGCGCAGCTCCTGAAGATCCCGCACCTGCGCAACCTCTACCAGAAGGTCGGCATGTTCGGGATGCCGCAGATCAACTTCCTGAACGGCGGCGACAACGGCAGCAAGGGCGACCAGATCCGCGGCTTCGGGTTCCTGCACGACGGCAGCGTCGACACGGTCTTCCGCTTCCACAATGCGACGGTCTTCAACCAGGTGCAGTTCGGCCTGCCCATCAACGGCGGCGGGTTCCCGAACGGAGCGGCCGGCGATCCGCTGCGCCGCCAGGTCGAGCAGTTCATGCTGGCCTTCGACTCGAACCTGGCGCCCATCGTCGGACAGCAGGTGACGCTCGGGCCGTCGAGCCAGATCGATGCCCAGCAGCGTGCCGATCTCCTGCTGCAGCGCGCGGCCGCCGGCGAGTGCGACGTGGTGGTCAAGGGCACGCTCGGGACGGAGGCGCGCGGCTGGGTCCTTGTCGGCGCGACGTTCCAGAGCGATCGCCAGGCCCAGTCCAACACCGACCCCGAGCTGCGCGCGCAGGCGGCCGCCGGCGAGGAGCGGACGTACACCTGCGTGCCGCCGGGCTCGGGCACGCGCATGGGCATCGATCGCGACCAGGACGGCACCCTCGATCGCGACGAGATCGACCTCGGCTTCGACCCGGCCGATCCGACCAGCTCGCCGACGGTGCGTGCCACGGCGACGAAGCTCCAGGTGAAGAACGCGTCGCCCGACGACGAGGCGAAGCGCAAGATCGTCGTCGTCACCAAGGACGCGCTCGTCGCTCCGCCGCCACCGGGCAGCGGCGGCGACCCGCGCTGCGGCAGCGACGTCCCGGGCACGGTCAAAGCGGCCATCGTCGTGACGAGCACGGCGTCGGGCCAGACGCACACGACGGACCTGCCGTGTGAGAACTGGACGCTCATCGGCACGCCGGCGGCGCCGAAGGGCTATCGCTACAAGGACCCGGAGCTCGACGACGGCACCACCAAGGCCCTCACGTGGAAGCCGCGCAACTTGAAGGTGACTCTCTCAGGCAAGGGACCGACGGTGCTCGGCTACGATCTGCAGTTCGGCGTCGGCGAAGCGCCGGTCGCCTTCAAGCTCGCGAGCGGCACCTCCACGCTCTGCCTCGCGTGCAGCGGCTACAACGGCAAGGACGGCAGCGACGGCCGCCAGTTCCTCGGCAAGCTACAGACGTGCCCGGTCCCGGCGACCTGCCCGTAGGCTCGAGGCGCGGCTGCGGCGGGGTCGGGTGCGGGCTACGCTCGCGGTCCTCGCCGCAAGCACGCTTCGAGGGACCGACGCGCCCGAGCCGGACATGGAGCGCGTGCTAGCGGCTGCGGGCTCGCTATGCCCGCACCCGCCCCCGCCGCAGCCGGATCGCGCGACCCTACGGCGCGTCGCCGGCGACCGCTTTGTCCGGGCAGGCAGCCGGGGCCGCCGCCTCGGAGCGGAGGAGCTTCGACTGCGCGTCGAACTGGCGGTGATCGCCGCCGAAGGAGAGGCAGTAGGAGCGACTGCCGATGCGGAGCTCGACCAGGATCTGCGACGGCTCTACTGCGAGGCTCTGCTCGAGCTCGGCGCCCTTGCCCTGGACGAGGAGGCGCTTCCCGACCACGAACTGCACCTTCGTGATCGGGCCGTAGCGGTCGGCGTAGTACACGCCCTTGCTCGGGCGATTCGCCTTCAAGAGGTGCCAGCGCGCGGCGCCGAGGCGATAGGCGGCCGAGAATCCGTCGCCGCCGACGGCCACGATGCGCAGGCTCCCACCCTCGCCGACGAGCTCCATGATGTCGGCGGGATCGCCGAGCGTGAGCCGGGCCTGGTCGGTCGAGAGCATCCGGAAGCGCCGGGCACCCGGCTTTCCGGAGCCCTCCTTCAGGAGCAGGTTCTTGCCGGTCAGGAGCTGCTCGCTGTCGGGCGTCGTCGTCGACGTCGTGCTCGAGGTGGGCGTGTCGGTGGTGGGTACGCCGGTCGTGGGCACGCCGCTGCTGCTCGTGGTGGACGGCGCGGAGGACGAGGTCGTCGACGAGGTGCTGCCGCGCGTCGTGGTCGTGCTGGGCCGGGTGGTGCTGGTGGTCGTCCGGGTCGTGCTCGTCGTGGGGCGCGTGCTCGTCGACGTGGTCGAGGTCGTCGTCGTGCGCGTCGTGCTGGTGGTGATCGTGGTCGGCGGCCGCGTGCTCGTCGTGGTGGTCGTCGACGTGGACGTGCTGCTGGTCGTCGGTCGCGTTGTCGACGACGTGCTGGTCGTGGTCGGCCGCGTCGTCGAAGTGGTCGTCGTCGACACGCCGCCGGCGCCGGCGTTCGGATCCGGGCCCGACGCCTCGTCGGGTGGATTCGCGGCCGCGAACTCCGCGAGCGTGTCGCACGTGCCGCCGGTGTCGGGGATCCCCGTGTTGAACGTCGGGACGCGCCAGCGCACCGGGCAGCTCGTGCCCGGCCCGACCGAGTCCCCGTCGAGCAGCATGCCGGGGAGCGCTGCGGACGTGACGAGGAGGGCGTCCTCGGCGACCTGCGTGAAGAGGTTGCTCTGCACGCGCACGTTCTGCGTCGGATCGCGAACGATCAGGCCGCGCGGCGACGAGCGGATGGTGTTGTGCTCGATCGTCAGCTCCGGAATCGGCAGCGAGTCCTCCTCGTTGATGACGCAGATGCCGGCCGTGGGCGAGTTCGTGATCAGGTTGTTCGTGATCCGCGCCAGCATGACAGAGCCGTCGTGGCGGCGCCCGCCCGAGTTGACAAAGATGCCGCACTGGGTGACGTCGCCGCCGAAGCCGACGTCGTCGATCACGTTGCCGTCGATGACGTGGTCGGAGTTGTAGCAGAACTCCGATGGATCGGTGGTGGGACAGCCGCTCGTCGGGGTGTAGTTGCGCATGCCGATCCCGCGCGTCACGCGCGTGATGGTGTTGCGCCGCACGACCACGCTGCGGGAGACGTCGAGGCCGATCCCGATCTCCTCCAGGTCGTCGGTGACGTTGTCCTCGACCGTCGCGCCCTCGGTCTGCTTGATCTGGATGCCGACGCCGAACGCCGACACGTCGGTGTGGTTCGGGTCATTCCACGGCGGATCGCACCAGTCGCACGGCCACCCACCCTGTCCCGAGAACCGCCGGCGGCCGGCGCCGCCGATGTGCCGCACGACGTTGCGCCGCACCATGCCGCCTGGAACGTCGAACAGGCGATAGCCGAAGCATCCGTCGGACTGGGGATTCGCGAAGCTCCAGCCGCGACAGCCGTGCTCGGCGAGGTTGTCCTCGATCAGCACTCCGGGAAGCGCGTGGCCGAGGATGAAGTGCCGCGTGACGTAGCGCTGCACGAGGTGTCGGAGCACGAGGCCGGGCGTCTCGCTGCCCGGTCCGGCCGACTGCCCCGCCTCGATGCCGCGGCCGCGCGTGCCCTCGAACGTCAGGTACTGCAGCGTGAGGAAGCGCGTGGGCCGGGCGATGTGGACGTTGTACGAGAAGTGCGGCACGTAGATCTGCGCGGCCGGGTTGGCGCCGCCGAGCGGATTCACGACCAGGACGTGCGTCGCCGGGTGGTAGCTCCACTCTCCCGGCGCCGGCGCGGCGTCGTTGTCGCCGGCGTAGGCGAGCATGGTCATGGGCGTGCCCGTCGCCTGCATGATCATGTTGGGCTCGAAGACGTCGCGGCTCTGCCCGTCGTCCTCGGGCGTGGCTTCCATGGTGCGGCGCCACACCCCGCCGCCCTGGGCGACCCAGTCGCCTCGCAGCGTCATGCCGCGGATCGTCGGCTGCTCGTCGGTAGGGCACGCCGGCGCGCGACAGCCCTGGATCACGCAGGGCTGGCCCGCCGTGCAGGCGAGGCCCTGGCCGGGGAGCGCGGAGCCGTTCTCGATCGAGAGCTGCTCGAAGTAGGCGCCGTCGAAGGCGCCGTGCGCGCCGCGGACGTTGAGGGTGTCGCCGGGCGCCATGGCCTCGATCCCTTCGCCGATCGTGCGGAAGGGACCGGATGCGCCGCAGGCGAGGGCCGTACCCGTGCCGCTGGTGTTGCAAGCGCCGTCGACGAAGTACGAGGTGGCCGACGCGGGCGTCCCGCCACCCAGGGCCAGCAGCGTCCCTAGGACGGCCAGGACGGAGCGAACCACCACCACCACCCCTCCATTGCTGCCGAACGTGACTCCAGAGTGATCCTATCTACATGAAGCGCTCGCGAAGTCTACGTCTTTGACCGGGAATTTGCGAGCGGACGGTGACATTTTCATGGCTGCCGTGCAGTTCCACTGCGACCAAGGTACGGGCAGCTTCATCCTCGTTTTAAAATCGGGGCGGCAAGAGCGGCAGGAAGCGCTGGTAAAGCTCGCGAAACTCGGAGAAACGCGTGCGTACGGCGTTCGGCGCGCCCGTGATGATTCCGATCACGCCGGCCCCGACGACGATTGCCGCGAGCGCCGCCGATCCGTAGCCCGGGCCGCGCATGGAAGAGTACGCGCGTCGCGATGCTCGCGCCGGCGACGAGGTGCAACCCAGGAAGAACGCGAGCCCCGAGAGCGCCTGCACGCGCACGAGGGCTCGCATCCGCATCGAGGCTCACCGGTCCTCGAAGACCACGTAGAAGGGCGTCGGGCCGAGGGTCAGGTCGAGCTGATCCGGATCGCCGAGATCGGATTCCGTGCCGTCCATCTCGACCCGGCGCACGTCACGATAGACCGGCGAGACCAGCGGGCTGATCGCGACCCCATCCGCGGTTGCCCAGAAGACCACGACCGTCTGGCGCCCCTTCTTGTTCCGGAACGCGAACGCGTAGCTCTCCTGCGGCAGCCCGAGCTCCACCCGCATGTCGCGCACGAAGCGGCTCGGGCCCAGGACGTGAGCGAGCGTTCGCGCGGCGGCGTACGACGGCTTGGGATCGAGCGGCGCCGCCGTCGGATCGGGCTGATAGCGGAAGAGTCCGAACGCCGCCTCCTTGTCGGTCGCGAAGTTCGGGTAGTCGAGGAGCGTGTACCAGCACACGCGCTCGGCGCGCTGCGAGAGCGCGAGAATGACCGACCGTACGAGGTAGCGCGCCTGGTCGAGCTCGCTGACGCCGGGTGGGAATCCCGCCACGCCGCTTTCGGGTGCCGTATGCCATCCGAGCTCGGTCACCCAGAGCGGCAAGCGCGCCGCGTTCGACTCGGTCAGACGATCGCGGAAGTCCCGCATCTGGTGCGTGACCGACAAGAAGCCCGGCATCGACGGATCGTCCGCTTCCGGCGGCGGCGCTTGCAGGAACGTGTACGGGTGCACCGCGGCCGCCTGGAACTTGCGATGCCATTTCTTGTCCGCACTGGTCGCGGCGCTGAAGAAGCCGTAGTCGCGGCCGTAGAGGATCAAGTCGAGGGTCGGTGCGAGCCCTCCCGTGACGACGGTCGCGCGCGGATCGGCACGGCGGAGCGCGCGTGCCGCCGGGCCCGCGAGCCGCGCGTACGCGGCCGGATCGGGTGCCGGCTTCCAGAATCCCGAGAGGCCGTTGTTGGGCTCGTTCCACACCTCCCAGCCCTCGACCCGGCGGCGGTAGCGCGTGGCCGTCTCGCCGGCGAACGCGGCGAACGCCCCCGGATCGTCGGGTGGATAGCGGTCGTCGCCGGCCGGCGCCGCGCTCGCGGCCCAGTCGACCCCGTAGTCGAGGATGCCGAGGAGCCGCACGCCGTGTGCGGCGGCGCGATCCACGAGGTCGTCGTAGCGCGAGAAGTCGAGCGCAGCCGGAGGCGGCGCCGGCTGGATCCGCGACCAGGTGAAATCGGTGCGCATGAGCTTCCAGCCGGCGTCGGCGAGCGCGGCCAGGTACAGATCGCGCGCCGCGGGCGCGAGCGCCAGAAAGGGGCCGTCCGACTGCGAGACGCAGAGCGCGTCGGACACCCGCACGGGACGGCGCACGGGCGGCGCGCTCTGGGCGTGGGCGAGCGACGCGACGAGCGCGACGAGTGCGATGACCCTCACGATGCGCGCCTTCGCAGCTCGGCCAGGATCGCGAGGCCGTCGGGACAGAAGGGCTCGCGGGTCGCGCGCGTGGCGATCGTGTCCGGCGCGACGAACTCGCCGCACACGACCTCCTCGGGCTGGAGCCGGAACGGCCCGCTGTGCACCGCGCGGTAGACCATGCCGTGCACGATCGAGACGGCGTCGGCCCAGCGGAAGGGGAAGAGGCGCTCGAGCGGCGCGCTGATGCCGAGCTCCTCGACCAGCTCGCGCGCCGCTCCGTCGTCGAACGACTCGCCCGCGGCGACCACGCCACCCACGCACACGTCCCAGTGCGACGGATAGACGTCCTTGGCCGCGGTGCGCAGATGGACGAACAGGTTCCCGTCCCGATCGAACACCAGGACATAGGTGCTGCGGTGGGGGAGCCGCCGAGCGCGCATCTCGCGGCGTGTGACCTGACCGGTCGTGCGCCCGGCGTCGTCGACCACGTCGACGAGCTCGCGACCCGCATCGCCGATGCCCGTCATGCGTCGTCGAACGATCCGCCGACGGCGGCGAGCTCCTCGGGCGTGTTGACGTTGAGCATGCTGCGCGCCGTCCCGCGGATGCCGCGCAAGAGATCCTCGCCCACGTAGTCGACCTGGAGGAGCGGAAGGAGCTCGCGCATGGCGTGCCGCCCCGCGCGCAGGCATTCCTCGACGACCGGGAGGATGCGGACGGCGTAGACCGCGTGCAGTGGCTCGACGTCGTTGTCCCAGCGCGGCACGATCGCATCCGCGGCGCCGATGCGGCCGACCAGGAATCGGATCACGTCGGCTTCGAGCCCCGGCATGTCGCAGGCGGCGACGAAGACGTGCGCGTCGCGCGTGACGCGCATCGCCGCGTGGACGCCGGCCAGCGGACCGGCGTTGGGGAACACGTCGGCGACGGTGTCGGCGCCGAGCGCGCGGAAGCGTTCGGGCCGATTGGTCGCCACGACGACGTGCGGAAACAGGGAATGGAACAAACGCAGCGTCCGCGCGGCGATCGGCTCACCCCCCACGGCGGCGAAGGCCTTGTCGCGCCCGCCCATGCGCGAGGCGCGGCCGCCGGCGAGCAGGACGCCGGTCACCTGCGCGCCGTTTCCCGGGCGGTTCATGCGTGCCGTACCAACACCGCAGGCCGACCGCAGTCAACCGCGTTGACAGGCCGCGCGACCGGCGCGAAAAAGCGGGTCCATCGCATGCAGGCCGACCTCGACGTCGCCGCGGCGTGTCTCGTCCGCGCGCGGTACGTGATCGCGCTCACCGGCGCGGGGTTGTCGGTGGAGAGCGGCATCCCGCCGTTCCGTGGTCCCGGCGGGCTCTGGACCAAGTACGGCGAGCCGCCCATGAACGGCTACCAGCGCTTCCTGGCCGATCCGAAGAAGGCGTGGGAGGACCGCCTGGATCCGCGCGGTCCCATGCGCGAGCTGTGGGAGGCGCTCGGGCGCGCCGAGCCGAACGCGGGGCATCGGGCGCTCGTGCGGCTGGAGGAGATGGGCGTCGTGCGGGCGACGATCACGCAGAACGTCGACAATCTCCACCGTCTCGCCGGCAGTCGCCGGCTCCTCGAGATCCACGGCAACGCGACCCTCATCCGCTGCATCGAATGCGTGACCCGCTTCGAGCGGGCCGAGATCGACTATGCGGTCCTGCCGCCGAGCTGTCCGCGGTGCAGCGGTCTCCTCAAGAGCGACACCGTGTCGTTCGGCGAGCCGATCCCGCCCGACGTGCTCGCGGCGTGCAGCGACGAAGCCGACCGTGCCGACTGCATGATCGTCGCCGGGACGTCGGCGACGGTGTACCCGGCGGCGGGATTTCCGATCGCGATCGCCGAGCGCGGCGGCGATCTCATCGAGGTGAATCCGTATCCGTCCGAGCTGACGTCGATGTGCCGCGTGACGCTGTCGGGGCCGGCGGGCGACGTCCTGCCCCAGCTCGCCGATCGCGTGCGGGCCCTGTTATAGCCGCCCCAAGACTACGTCTTGGGGCGGGGTAGACGCGAGAGTGGGGCGTGCGTGGTACGCGCGACCGGCATGCCGCGGCCGGCGAAGCCGGCGCGGCACACGAGGCACGCGCGAATCGACGCCCCTAGTTTGATGGCGGCCGCAGAGCCGGGAGCGCCGCGCTTCGACCCTTTGCGCGTTCCTGATTTGCCGCGCCAGCTTCGCTGGCCGCGGCATGCCGGTCGCGCGTGCCACGGGCGCTCCATACTCGGTCTTCCCCGCCCCAAGACGCAGTCTTAAGGGGCGGCGTCCTAGGGCGACGGGAATCCGACCAGCGACGTCGCGCGGCCGCGCCGATCGAAGGCGATGCTGCGCCCGTAGCCATAGTTCCAGACCACCACGCCCGACGCGCTGTTCTCGACCGAGAGCGGCTGCCCTACGAGGCGCGCCACCTCGTCGGTGGTCATGCCGCGTTTGAGCGTGCGCATCGCTTCGTAGCCGGGACGCGGCTGCGGCTCGCCGTAGCTCGGCTCCGGCGGCGGTGGCGCCGACTGCGCAGCTCCGAGCTCCGCGAGCTGCACGGCGCGCTGGTCGAGCACGGCCGCGAGCTGCTCGAGCCGTGATTGCGTGGCTTCGAGACGCTCGGTGAGATCGACGATGCGATCGAGGATCGCGTCGAGACGCTCGACGACCTCGGCCTGGTCCGCCGCCTTCTCCTCGGCGTGCTCCTGCTCGGTCACGACGAGCTGCAGATCCTCGGGCGCGGTCACGACGATTTCGGGCTTCTTCTCGATCGCCTTGATCGTGCCGTGCACGCGCACCTTGCGACCGACGAACGTCGCGTCGAGCGTGTCGGGCGGGAACGTCTTGAAGCTCCCCGCCTGGACGACGACGGTGAACCGGTTGAAGGTCGGATCGAAGGCCAGCAGGCACGAGGTGGGAGAGCAATGGATGCCGATGATGCGGCCCTCGACGGTCGCTTCCTCGCCGACGTGCTTCTCCGCTTGGTCCCAGGAGATCGGTTCAGCCGCGCCGAGCGCGCCCGCGCTTGCGAGCAGCGCCGCGAGCAGCGGGAAGAATGCCAACGGTCGCATACGCTTGACCCGCCTTCGACGAAGCTCCTATAGAACCGCGGTCGCGAAGTCCATTCCGACCGTCTTCCCATGCCCGACTACACCGGCCCGATCCCCCTGCCGACGCCCGAGACGCGTCCCTTCTGGGACGCGGCGAAGCGGCACGAGCTTCGATTGCCCCGCTGCCGCGCGTGCGGGGCGTTCCACTACTACCCGCGCGGCGCGTGCCCGGGCTGCCTCTCCGGGGATCTCGCCTGGGAGCGTGTGAGCGGCAAGGCGACGCTGCACACCTTCACGATCGTCCATCGGGGACAGAAGGGCTTCCCCGTTCCGACGCCGTACGTGCTCGCCGTCGTCGAGCTGGCCGAGGGCCCGCGCATGATGACGACGCTCGTCGACGTCGACCCGCAGGCGGTGAAGGTGGGAATGCCCGTCGAGGTCGCGTTCCGCGACGTGTCCGACACGATCGCGCTGCCGCTATTCCGGCCGGCGGGGGCGCGATGAGCGCACGCGATCGGCGGAGGCTCCGCGGCCGGGTGGCCATCGTGGGCCAGGGCGAGTCCGACGAGCACGGCAAGCTCCCGCACAAGTCGGCGTTCCAGCTCCACGCGGAGTCGGCACGCAACGCGCTCGCCGACGCGGGGCTCGGACTGAAGGACGTCGACGCCGTCTTCAGCGCCGGCCTGTGGATGGGCTCCGAGACGGCGGAGTACCTGGGCATCCGGCCGCGCTACATCGACGGCACGCAGATCGGCGGGTGCTCCTTCATCGCGCACGTGCAGCACGCCGCCGCGGCGATCGACGCGGGCATCGTCGACGTCGCGCTCATCACGCACGGCGAGAGCGGCGCGTCGCGCGTCGGCATGCCGGGTACGCGCTTCGGTCCGGACGCGTTCCGCATGCAGTTCGAGAACCCGTTCGGCCTCGCCGGACCACCGACGGGCTACGCCCTCGCGGCGACCCGGCACATGCACGAGTACGGGACGACGAGCGAGCAGCTCGCCGAGCTCGCCGTGTCGACACGGAAGTGGGCCCAGCTGAACCCGCGCGCGATCATGCGCGACCCGCTGACGGTCGAGGAGGTGCTCGCGTCGCGCGTCATCGCGTGGCCGCTGCATCTTCTCGACTGCTGCCTGGTGACCGACGCCGGCGGCGCCGTCGTGCTCACCTCGGCCGAGCGCGCGCGCGATCTAGGGAAGCCGCCCGTCTACGTGCTCGGCACGGGCGAGGCGTCGACGCACGTGATGGTCTCGCAGATGCCGAACTTCGCCTTCTGGGACGCGGCGAGGACGGCGTCCGAGGCGGCGTTCGCGATGGCCGGCGTCCGGCACGCCGACATCGACGTCGCGATGTTCTACGACGCGTTCACCATCGTCCCGGTGATGGGGCTCGAAGCCACGGGCTTCTGCAAGCCGGGCGAGGGCGGCGCGTTCGTGTCGGGGGGCCGCACGGCGCCGGGCGGCGCCTTCCCGATGAACACGAACGGCGGCGGTCTCTCGTACACGCACAGCGGCATGTACGGCATGTTCACCCTCACCGAAGCCGTGCGACAGCTCCGCGGCGAGTGCGGGCCACGCCAGGTGAAGGGCGCGAAGACGGCCATCTGCCACGGCCTGGGCGGCATGTTCAGCGCATCGGCGACGCTCGTCTGCGGGACGGAGATCCCCTGACGTGGCGCTGCCGGTGCTTCTCTACACGAAGACCGGCTGCCCCTGGTGCGACGCGAAGCGCGCCGAGCTCGCAGCGCGCGGCCTCGCGGTGCGGGAGATCGACGTCGGCGCGCGGCCGCAGGCGATCGTCGAGCTCCTGAAGCTGACGGGCGGCCGCCGGATCGTGCCGGTCGTGGTCGAGGGCGGGAAGATCGCCGTCGCGCCCGAGGGCGGCTCGCCCTTCTGAGGGCTACTTGCCGCGATCGCGGTCGCGCACGCCCTCGAGCGGTTCGCCCGGGAGCGGACGACCCCAGGGATCGGTGCGCGGGATGTGGAGGCGTGCGAGCGTCGCCTGCGTGTCCTCGTTCACCCACGGCTGGCCGAGGGCGCACGGCACGGGTTTGCCGTCCTCGGGCACGCAATCGAAGGCGGGGAACGCACCCTTCTGATAGTCGAGGGACATTCGCGTGGCCACGGATGCTTCCTAGCGTCCGCGCCCCGATGCTTCAACCGCGATCGGGCCGTGGTATGGAAACCCGATGAGCCGTATCGCACTTGCCTTCTCGCCGCTGCGCGACGCCCAGCCGGGGGACATCCTCGACTGGTCGCGCCGGGCCGAGGCTCTCGGTTTCGAGGCGGTCCTGGTCCCGGAATCGTTCAACGACTCGCTCGCCTACGCACAGGCGATCGCCGCGGCGACGGAGCGCCTCAAGGTGGGGACCGCGATCACGAACATCTACCTCCGCCACCCGAGCCTGCTCGCGCAGCAGGCCGCCGCCGTGCAGGCCTTCTCGAAGGGACGGCTGCTCCTCGGGCTCGGCGTCGGCCACCGGCCCGTGAACGCGTCGCTCGGCATCGACATGGGCGATCCGCTCGCGAAGACGCGCGCGGTGATCGAGACGCTGCGGACGGGTTGGGCGAAGGGACCGTACCAGCCGCGTCCCGAGACGCCGCCGCGCATCCTCGCCGCGGCGCTCGCGCCCAAGATGGTCGAGCTCGCCGGCGAGTGCGCCGATGGCGTCATCTTCAACCTCTTCCCCGTCGCCCGGTACGCCAAGGCGCTGCCGTGGCTCCGGCGCGGCGCCGGGAAGGGCGGACGGGACTTCGCGACCTACGAGGTCTGCCACTTCACGACCTGCTACCTCGGCGACGACCCGGCTGCGTGCCGTGCCGAGGCCAAGCGCATGCTGGCGCGCTACGCGAACCTGCCCTTCTACGGCAACATGCTCGCGAAGAGCGGCTTCGCGAGCGAGGTCGAGGCAATCCGCGCGGCGATGAAGGCGCGCGACGTCGCGAAGGCCGAGAGAGAAGTGAGCGACGCGATGGCCGACGCGACGACCCTCTGCGGCCGCCCCGAAGCGTGTCGCGAGCGGCTCGCCGAGTACCACCGCGCGGGCGCGACGCTCTCGATCGTGTTCCCGAACCCCGTCGGCGAGTCCCGCGCGGCGGCCTCGGCGCGCGCCATCGAAGGGCTGGCGCCGCGCTGACGTCGTCCTCGTCGGCTGCGTCGCGGCGGCGAGGCGGTCCGCGAGGTCGGGGGGCGAGGCTTCGGCTTCGGCTCCGGCGCGCGAGAAGACACTCGGCCCGTCACGGTCCGGCATTTCGTCGCGCCGCTTCGCAGGCGCCTCCGCCTCGCCCCCCGACCTCGCGACGCGACGCCGCGACGTAGACGACGAGAACGGCGTCGGCGCGGCGCTGTGCGGGGGGGGCGGCCGATGCGGCGCGTGCGCCGCGAGGGTGGGGTGCGGGGTGCTCTCGGAGCGAGCCCGCAGGGCCTTGCGCGCGCAACGATTGGCGGCCGTGTCGCTCCGGTCTACGCCGCGCGCACGGCCCGAGGACCGCGAGCGAAGGGAGCGCTCCGCGCCCACCCTCGCGTCACCGACCCAATGCTTCGCCCCCGCGAAGGTAGCGCCAGACGCCGACGATCGTGAGGAACAGCATCACGTGCACCGCGATCACCGGTGGCCAGCCGATGAGGTAGAGCACGTCGTTCTCGATCCCCGGCTTGAACGGACCGCCGCCGAAGGCGAGGCCGCGCGTGCCGAAGAGCGGATGGAGCATGGTCGGGAGCGTGAACAGCCACGCGGTCGTGACCGCGCACCAGAAGAGCACCGTGTGCTGCCGCGCGCGCAGGCGCAGGAACTGTCCGCCGAGCCCGAGCGCCATCAAGAGGAGGCCCTGCGTGATGCCTTCCATGTGCGCCATGCGCCAGGCGCGCGCGTCGCCGGGGATCTGCACCTGGATGCTGCCGGGGATCGGCCACAGGACGATCTCGCCCAGGAGGTTGAAGAACCACGCCCAGCCGGAGACGACCGCGGCGACGATCAGGCCGAAGCCGTTCAAGAACAAGAGCGCGCGCAGGCGCTCGGGCATCGTGGACTCGGTCGCGGTCGGCATGGGTCGCTCCTAGGCGCGCGCGACCATCGCCGCCGGCGTGAGGTGCATGCGCGTCGTGTCGAGTCGGACGAGGGCAGGCTCGCCCGCGTCGTACAGGCGCACCCACTCGCGCGCCCACGCAGGATCGCGGAAGCGCGTCGGTCGGTGCCAGGGGAGGAGGCTCTCCAAGAGCCAGGGCGTGAGGTACCCGAAGATGCGGAGCATCAGGAGCGGGATGCGGATCCGCGTCCGCCACCGCCCCCACAGCCCGTCGTGACGCAGCAGCATGATGTAGGCGCGGCGCGTCCGCGACAGCGTGTGGTGCGCGGCGAAGAGGAGGCCGTACACGCGCAGGCTCCACCGTCCGACCACGTGCTGGTAGACGTCGAATGCGGCGTGCTTGTGCTCGAGCTCCTCGACGAAGTGCCAGAGGACCAGCGACGAGACGCTCGGGTCGGCGCCGGCGAAGAAGTACCGGCGCATGCGGATCAGCATGTGGCCCACCGCGAGCGCCATGGTCTCGAAGCCGGCCGTGTACGCGAGGTGGAACTCGAGCGGGCGCTCGCGCACGAAGCGCGCGTAGTCCTCCTCGAGCAGGCGCTCGTAGTCGCGGATCTCGCCGTAGCCCTTGGCGACGAGCAGGTCGTTCAGCCGCCGGTGCTGCTTGAAGTGGTGAGCCTCCTGCCCCATGTAGCCGCGCGCCTCCTCGAGGAGCGCCGGATCCGTGATCTGCTTCGTCGCCTCGCGGATGGCGTCGATCAGGTACGGCTCCAGATACGGCATCAGGAGCGACGCCGCGTTCACCACCTGGCTCCACTCGGGCTTGCCGGGGTTCCAGTGCGGGTCGAAGTCGGCGGGATACTCGAACTGGACCCTGCGGACCAGGATCCCGGCCGGGGTCTTCGCCGCCGCCACGGCCACCTTCTACCGCAGCGGGGTGTGGGTGCTGCAAGCCGCGTCAGCTCGGGCGGGGGCGCGGGTGCGGGAACTGGGTGCCGAGGAAGGCGTCGAACGCGCGGTCGGGCAGCCAGCGCTTCAGGAACATCATGGTGCGCGCCGCGGCCGTGATCGGGTAGCGCGTCTTCGGCCGGCTGGCGGTGATGGCGCGCAGGATGGCCTGCGCGACGCTCTCCGGCGTCCCCGCGGCGACCGCCATCCAGCCCTCGAACGCCTCGTGGATCTTGCCGGCGACGGCGGCGTTGAAGTCGGCGTACGGCGACGCGTCGCGCGCCACCTGGTGCACGTTCGCGATCGCGGTGTCGCCGAAGCGCGTCTTGATCGGGCCCGGCTCGATGATCACGACGTCGATGCCGAAGCCGCGCACCTCGAAACGTATCGCGTCGGAGAGCGCCTCCACGGCGTATTTCGTCGCGTGGTAGAAGGCGCCGCCGGGGAGCGTCAGCGTCCCGCCGACGGAGCTGATGTTGACGATCTTGCCCCACCCCTGGCGCCGCATGGCGGGCAGCACGAGCTGGCACATGCGCGTGAGGCCGAAGACGTTGGTCTCGAACTGCCGGCGCACCAGCTCCATGGGCGTCTCCTCGAACGCGCCCTCGAGCCCGTAGCCGGCGTTGTTCACGAGCACGCCGACGGCGCCGTGCGCCTTCTCGACCACGTCGACCGCGGCGCGCATCGAGGCCTCGTCGCACACGTCGAGGGCGAGGGTCTTGCAGCCCTTCGCCTCGAGATCGCGGATGGCCTCGAGCTTGCGGGCGGTCGCGTAGACGGCCCAGCCGTTCTGAGCGAGCACCTCAGCCGTCGCGCGTCCGATGCCGGTCGAGCAGCCGGTGATGAGAACGGCCTTCGAGATCTGGGTCGCCATGCCGATTCCCTCCGTCGCGTCAGTCTCGCCAGTCGAGCGACTGGCGCATCATCTGCTCGTACTGCTCGAAGTCCATCTGCTTGTAGGCGGTCGCGATCATGTGCGCGTCCTCGCCGGCGAGGTAGCGCAGCTTCGGCGCGGGATCGCGGACGGCGTCGTAGATGAGGTTCGCGACCTCGGCGGGATCGGCCATCTCGCCGCCGGGACGCAGCCGCACGAGCCGTTCGTCGAAGCGCTCGGAGTACGCCCAGTAGGGCGACCTCGGCGTGAAACCGGCGCCGGGGAACGCGTTGTCGAGGAGGCGCGTTCCGTACTGTCCGGGCTCGATCAGCACCACGCGGACGCCGAACGGATGCACCTCGAAGTGGAGCGCCTCGGAGATGGCTTCGAGCGCGTGCTTGCTGGCGGAGTAGTAGCCACCGTACGGCCGCGCGACGAGCCCGGCGATGGAGGACACGTTGACGATCGTGCCAGTGTGCCGCGCGCGCATGCCCGGCAGCACCGCACGGATCACCCGCAGCGTGCCGAAGACGTTGGTGTCGAACTGCTGGTGGACGTCCTCGGGGGTCGCGTCCTCGATCGAGGAGCGCAGCTCGATACCGGCGTTGTTCACCAGCACGTCGACCTCGCCCGCTTCGCGCACGGCGGCGTCGACCGACGCCTGGTCGCAGACGTCGAGCCGGGCGACGCGGATCGGCAGTCGCTCCTCGACCGCCGCCGCGAGCTCCTTGGGGGTCTTGGCGGGCGTGCGCATGGTCGCGAGCACGCGGTCGCCGGCGCGCGCGAAGCGGAGCGCG